>NZ_JAUBUI010000037.1:767-57894 GCF_036705385.1 Microcoleus sp. B3-A4
AGAGCAGCGATATCATCCGGTGCAATAAGTAAAGCAGAATTACAGGCAGCGAGCGCTTCAAAGTAAGACTGTTTTGCCGCCTCAAATTCACTTAGGATTGCTTGTAATTCACCCAGACTTCGCAGCGCATTCCCTTTGTTTTTGAGAGCAGCGATATCATCCGGTGCAATAAGTAAAGCAGAATTACAGGCAGCGAGCGCTTCAAAGTAAGACTGTTTTGCTGCCTCAAATTCACTTAGGATTGCTTGCAAATTACCCAGACGTAGTAGCGCAATCCCTTTGCTGTTGAGAGCACAGATAAAATCCGGTGCAATAAGTAAAGCAGAATTACAGGCTGCGATCGCCTCAAAGTAAGACTGTTTTGCTGCCTCAAATTCACTAAGCTCTGCTTGCAATTTACCCAGACGTAGTAGCGCAATCCCTTTGCTGGCGAGAGCATTGATAAAATCCGGTGCAATAAGTAAACCAGAATTATAGGCTGCGAGCGCCTCAAAGTAAGACTGTTTTGCTGCCTCAAATTCACTTAGCTTTGCTTGCAATTTACCCAGACTTTGCAGCGCATTCCCTTTGTTGTTGAGAGCATTGATATCATCCGGTGCAATAAGTAAAGCAGAATTATAGGCTGCAACTGCCTCTAAATATTCTTGTTTTGCCTCTACATATCGAGCAAACTGAGCATAGTAATCTCCCTCCGATCGCGAAACTCTACCAAGCCAATAATCACTTTTAATCCACAACTCATCTCTAACTTCCAGTAGCGACTTGCATTCCCCATAGCGACTTTTTTCCAAAGCTTCATCAAACACCTCTTTCCATTCTTCTACACCCCGCTGCCAATCCAAGCGATTAGCATGAAAAATTGCCTCCGCCACATTCCCCACTTCTCGGTAATGCCGCTCTAAAATTTCATGAGCTTTGCGAGTTTTCGGATCGTCCCGCTCGGCATCCAAACGCCGCAATAAATCGTGAATCCGATACCAGTTATCCCCCCGCTTCTGCGATTTCCACACAAAGGAAAAACCCGTCAACATCTCAAAATTTGCACTGCTTGCATGGAAGTGGCAACCAGACCCCAATTTTACGTACAAATCCTCATCAAAAGCGCGACCAGCACTCAGCGAATGCACGGCCGATCGCACTTCGCGATCGACATAACTCAGCAACCGATCTGTTAATTCCGCAGTCTTGTTTTCCAACTTCGGAATCCGCGCAAAATCCGACGACATCAACTCAATTCCCCGCCTTCTTTCTGCCAGCACCGCATCCGCGCACAAACCCAAATAAAACGGATGTACCTGCAAATTATCCCAAGGATCGTCGGGATTGAGGCTGGCATATTTAATTACAGCATCTGCCAAATCTGCCTTGTCAATCTTCACTTTGTGCAAGTAATCCCTCGCATCATCCGGCGATAAATGCCACACCAATTGTGCATCTATATAATCTGCGGGAATCGGAAACCTTGACGCATTCGGCCACCGCAATTGCGTCACCGGACACTCTCGCCCCGCCACAACAACTACAATCCCCAATTTGTAATCCAAGGCCCTCAACAACCGCCGAAACCACTCATCTTGATACCAAAAAGTTGCGCCTTGAGAATTGCGTTTTTCATCCCACATTTTCTCGTGAGTATCGAACAGCATCACGAGGCGATCGGGTTTATTTTTGCCAGCCATTGCCGCATTCAAATCCCCAGCAAACAATTTCGGCAAATAGTCGGTTAACTCAGTATCAATATCTAGACGGCGAATTTCCTCCGCCTTTTCATCGCTGACGCCCAAGCGATTTTGAATTAATTTCATCGCCCGCTTAATCCCGCCCAATTTATCTATCCCTTTGAGCACCGCTACAGCTTGCGCCACCACCGGAAAATCTGCAAAAGTTTCAATTATAGGTACCACCAATTCCGCCACATCATCGGGGAAAAGTTGGTTGAGAGTTGCCTGTGATTCGCCTTTGTTCAGCAAATACCAAAAGCAAGCAAAGTCATAATTTGGAAATTTAAATTTATATTTCTTAGTGGCTGCTGCCAGATTTCGGCGCAGCATCAGCAAGCCGTAAAATCTATCTTGCGGTTTATCTTCTTTAATCGCTATCAATCCGAAATCGTGTCTGACTGCGGGTATGGGAGTATAGGTTTTAGGTTCAGCATAGCGGACAAAATCAGCAACTTGGGCGGCTTGTGATTCTGGGATGTCGTGCAATTGTTTCCACACCTGCGGCGAAAATCTTTTGCAGCAGTGAAACTGCAAGTGTTGTAGCAGCAAAGACTTGCCGTTGCCTCCATCTCCGTAAAAATACAAAATTTGTTGGCGCGCGGGGTCTTCGTTTAAATAAAAGGCAAATCGGCGGGTAAATTCGTATCTGTCGGTAAAAAGTTCCAGTTTGCGATCGCCGCTAATAGATTCGCTTTCAAAATCTTCGTCGTCAATTGGCATAAATGTAGAGGTGAGGTGTTAATTTAATTATAAGCAAAAATTAGATGGGCTCGGTGATTTAAATCTCGTCTCCAGAAACTTTAGTTTCTCTCTAAGAGACTAAGAGATCGACGAAGTATTTAACCCGGATTTAGCATAATTCATCAGTCCTCATAGCGAAGACTTTAGCTTTGAGGGAGGGGTTTAAACTCCTGCCCGATCGCAACGATCGTCCGCTGGGAGTGGCCGAAAGTTTGACTATTAAGCGGTTTCAACCGCCGAAGAAACTGCAACAAATGGTGACAGAGAAATAGAGCTGTGTTAGAACAGCTATCGATCGACCACCCAAGCTATCTTAGAAAGGACGCTAGCGAAAGCACAGTCATGGCACCTCCCACTAATCCAAATCCGGCGGATTCATCTGCAAAACAGTCTCTAGAGGCTGGGCTAGCAGCTTTGAAACAGCAGGATTACCCCACCGCGATCGCCCTTTTAGAATCCGTTACCCAAACCGCGGCCAATCAGCCGTCGGGAATCCGCGCGCAGATGGGGTTAGTGGCTGCGTACAAAGCAACCGGTAATGTTAAAGAGGCGATCGCCCTGTGCTCTTCCCTCGCCAAAAGTCCCAACTCTCAAGTCAAAACTTGGGCCGATCGCGCTTTAACAGAATTAACCCCCCCTCCCCCCCCAAAACCACCGGCAAATAAACCAAAATCCGCAGAGACTCCCCCCGAAACAGGCTTTGTCGCCTTTGATGCAGGCCCTAAATCGCCGAAACAATCGATTGGGGGCGATCGACCGACCGCAGATAAAAAAACAGGATTTTTACCTTTAGAGCCTGCGGTAGAGCCTGGGAACGCCAAATCGCAACATATTTCCCCGCCACCTCCACCCCCCACAGGCCAGACTTCTGAACCGGAAAACTCGACAGAAACTGCACCGGATACCGCAGAAATTAGCGGCGAAAATAGTTCCGGTTCCCCAACAGATATCCCCGGAGTCGCCAGCCCAGATACTTACCAACTCACTTGGCGCGAAGCAGGGCGCGCGAAAAGCCCGCGCCCGCTCAAACCGCTGAAGTTGCTGGAGTTTCGGCTGCAAGCCGTTGCAAGTGCGATCGCCCTATTTTTCCTAGCCCGGTTTGTCCTGCAATTCCTGCTGACAAACACTAATTCTCTGTTGGTTCAGCTTTACATATTCACTAGACTGCCTATTTTCGCGCCGATTCAGCTTTTTTACCGCGATCCAACTCCGTTTGTTCAGATGGTTTTTGGATTGCTTTTGGCCTCGTCTCCGTGGCTGATAGACGCGCTGCTGAAACTGTTTTGCGGCATCGAAACCCTGCGCGGGTCGGTTTTATCGAAGCACAGCAAAGAAGCTAGTCGGGTACTGCGAAGTTATTGTACGAAGCAAAATATGCCGGTGCCGGTGCTGAAACTCTTGTCGCTGAATGTTCCTGTAGCTTTCAGTTACGGCTGTTTGCCCCGTTTTGCTCGGATTGCTGTGAGTCGGGGGCTACTGGAACAATTGACGGATGATGAAATTGCCACTATTTTCGCGCGCGAGTTGGGCCATATCTCTCACTGGGATTTTGCGCCGATGTCGCTGGCGCTGCTGGTGATTCAGATTCCTTACCTGATTTATTGGCAGGTGGCGCACTGGCAAGAGCGGTTGTGTGATTTAATGACGATCGAGTTTTTGCGTTCTGCTGTTAAATTTGTGGCCGCTGCTATTTCTGCTACGAGTTACGGGATTTATAAGTTGTTGCGCTGGCCGATGTTGTGGCTGTCGCGCAGCAGAGTGTATTTTAGCGATCGCACTGCTGCAGAAATTACGGGCAATCCTAACGGTTTGACGCGGGCCTTGTCTAAAATTGCGATCGGCATTGCTGATAATATCGAGCAGCAAAAACAAACTAGCTTTTTCCTAGAAAGTTTCGATCTATTGTTACCCGTAGGTGTTGGACAAGCTGTAAGCCTTGGTTCTGCTGCATTACACGCGCCGCTGGAACAGATTTTGCTGTGGGATGTCAGCAATCAGGAGCGCAATTGGTTGACGGTTAACCGCGCGCATCCTTTGCTGGGAGAGCGTTTGAAGCTGTTGGCTCTTTATGCCCAATTCTGGAAGCTAGAGACAGAGTTAGATTTGGCAAACGCGGGAGTGCAAGAACAACCCAGGAAAGGAAAATTGTCTCTGTTTAAGTCAATAATCGAATTTAAAGACTCAAAACTATTTTTACAGGGTGCGCCGTTTTTTGGGATTCCGATGAGTTTGGCGATAGTCGGGGTGCTTTGGCTGATTGGGGGGATTTTTTCGAGGACGAGTATTTGGCAGTTGGATTGGCTTTGGGGCGATCGATCTATTCTTTGGGGCTGTTTGCCGATCGGATTTAGCATCGGTACTTTGATGCGGATCAATTATTTCTTCCCGGATATTATACCCCGAGAAACCGCTTCGCCGAGTTTGCCGGAAATTTTGTCAAATCCCGATAGTTTGCCGCTGGATGCTGAACCGGTGCGGCTGGAAGGGCAACTTTTGGGTCGATCGGGTATGAGTAATTGGCTGGGACAAGATTTGATTTTGCAAACGGCGACAGGGTTGGTGAGGTTGCACTATGTTTCGAGGTTTGGCTACATTGGCTCTTTGTGGCCATTTTTGTTCAAAGAGACTACTCGCCCTAGCGATTTGATCGGAACATCTGTTGTGGCGACTGGTTGGCTGCGCCGGGGTGCTACTGTGGCGATCGACCTCGAAAGTCTCCGCAGTCAAGGAGGGAAAGTTAGTGACAGCGGACATCCGATTTGGTCTGCGATTTTGGCCTTTGCTGCTGCTTTTTGGGGCGCATACATCATTATCCAGGGCCCAAGGTGAGGAATAGCGATCGGATTGCCGCGCGAGTCGCCAACAACGCACATCTTCGATCGGTTTTGAGTTAAACAGCGGATTGGCGATGTTCTCGGTGCTGGTGGCGCAGTCTACCCGATGTTCTCGGTGCGCGGTGGACACCCTACACTCTGGTTCCTTGTTCATTTGTAAAGAAAAGTTGCTTTTTTGCCAGCCCTCTGTTACATTAGTTTACATAAATTGGATTGAACCAAATAGCGCGATAACTTCTGTTGGCTAAAATCCCGTAAGGCATTGCGTAAAAATTGTCAACATCCCAACACAGCAAGTACAGCCAGCCGCTTGTCGGCTGTTTTTTTTCGACCGCTATTTTTGCTGTGCGGGATGAATTCTCAAAAGTGATTCAGATGTGGTTTCCGTTAGATTCAGACTGAAATCTTCCTAAATAACTAGCTCTGTTACCAAGGCTGTGATACCTTTAAAGAATGCTCGGACTCTGCCGGGCCAGATTTAAGGGATACCGGGTAAGTGAGTAGTTCTCAGCATTAGGAGCGAGATTAGGAACGAGGTAAGATTACTGGCTGAAAAAATGTTAGCCATTTTATCCATCACTGTATTAAACTGAATACTGGCATTCCGATCGCTTACAATTGACATCCTTGGACATAAATTTCTAGACGGCGCTGGCTATAAACATTCTGAATCAAAACCGGAAGCAAGTAATACAGAATAGCCAATAGCCTAAACATTTGAGTGATGACTAAAAGTTTACACAACAACCTGAGATTTAAAAGCTCTCTGCATCGGCGGTTAAGTTCCGGCCTTATCAGAGTAAATCATCTTTTTGTTCTAAAAGGTGGGGGGAGCTGTCAAGGTTGGTGGGAGGAATGCGCCAATTCTCGGGTTATGTGGTGTTTGCCTGAAGTCAATATTCAGTTGACTTCAGGTAATTCTGTTCGAGCAAATTAATTAAAATCCAAGTCTGGAGGAATTTTTCATGTCTATTCGTCTTTATGTTGGCAATCTACCAAAGGAACTCGATCGCCTAGAATTGCAAGAAGTTTTTGCACCGGAGGGCGAATCTGTTACCACAAAGGTAATTACAGACCGCAAAACTGGAAAATGCAGAGGATTCGGTTTTGTGACTGTGCTAACCGACGAACAAGCCGACCAAGTTATTGAGAAATACAACGGCTTGATGTTCAAAGAAAACCCGCTGAAAATAGAGAAGGCATTGCCCCGCTCTAAGGGTAAATCTGAAAAGGGCGAAGACGATCAACAGCAGTCGCCGCAGTCACCGCAGTTGGTGTCGGCGTCGGCGTCTGTGCCTATGCCTGTACCTGCGCCGCAGCAACAGCAGCGCTCGTCGGCTCCTCCTACCCAAGGTGGAGGCGGTTCCAGCAAAAGCAATCGCCGTCGGGGTGACAACAACAAGTCTCGCCGCAATCAGTCAGCAGCAACGGTGTCGAGCGCTGATTCCGGCTCAGTGCAGCCAGATCCGCGCTGGGCGAGTGCTCTGGAAGAACTCAAGCAAAGATTGGTGGAAGCTCAGACTACTAATTAGTCGAAAATGGTGGCTAATTGCTGCTGCCTCTCGACTGTGGTTGACTGAATGTATCTGGAAGTGCGATCGAGTACGGGTCAAAAAACCCTGTTCTCGATCGCACTCTTTTATGCTAAAAAACCTGTAATATCTAGCAGTGCGGTAAAATAAGCGCGATCGGGCAAGTAATGAAAACTCAAGTCCTGACTACCAACCAGTTGGGTTTTGGTCGATCGACCGGACACGATGTCATATCCTGAGAATGGTTGGCAAAAAACCCGGTTTCTCTGAAAATATAGAGTTAAGCAGCGAGACATTTAGAAAGAAACCCGGTTTTTAGCCCCCCTAAATAATTCCTGCTTATTCGATCGGCCCGAATTCAATGGTCTCAATAAACTCAAAAATCTTGTTCATAATTCCCTCAACTTCAGACTCCAGGGAACCCAATTCATCCCCCTCGTGATAAATGCGCTGACAGCTTACCGTGTAGCAAAAATCGTCAGCAATAAAAGCCATAAGTCCCCGGTAAGCATCCAACCGAGTCAGAGGACCATCGTTTTCTTGCACGCTGATAGTTGCACCCGCAGGCAAATCTAAAACCACGAAATAAGCTTCTTCGTCTTCTAAATATTCTGCGTGGAGTAACTTAGAATTGGCAACATTACCAAGAATTGCCTGAGAAACAAAATTGTCGAGAAAAGACTTAAGATAAGCTTCCTCGCCAACCGACTCGATTGTTTCTTCAACTTCACCAGCAACAGGGAAATAATCTATTTTCAGCAAAACGCCAAAGTCGTCAGAAAATGCGACACAGCTTTCTTGCTCATCAATTTTACCGCCTCGTTCCTCGTCAACTGGAATGGGAACGCTAAAATTGCCTTCAGGAGATACGTACCATGCCGCATGGAAATCAGACTCTTCGCCCTCTACTTCCGAGTAAGCAGCAGTTACATCCTCAATAATTTCTGCTGCTTCCTCGTCTTCCACACCTAATGCTTGCTGGAATTCCTGAAGAAAAGCCTGGTGCTTCTGAGATATTTCGCCATCTGCGACAAACATTGCTGCGGTTATGGCAAAAGTATCCAACACTAACTCATCTGGCATGGATTCCCAAGCAGTATTAAATAATGCTCCTAAACCGTCTTGGGCAACAATACCGTCAAGTTTTTGAAACATTGCTGACATATCATCTTCCGAGTATTCAGCAAATATTTCTGATTCCCAAAGTATGTTTTCTAAGATATCAGCATCCGTGTCAGGGGAATTTGCCTCCGCTGCGACAAGTGCTACCGCTGCTACAGATTCTTCTAAAGTCAAGCTTGCTTCGGATTGGTCTTCTGAATTGAATATTTTATCAAACTTGCCCACAGGTTTTGCCCCGCTAGTGTTTAGTTTTGCTATTCATAGCAAATTTATGACATAAAAAGATAGTAGTCAGGTATACTATGCGCGCTGGACACGTTGCCGTGCCGTTTCCTTACAGATATCGCACCCGACACGGCGCCGTGTTGTTTCCCTACAGATATCGCACCCGACACGGCGCTGTGCCGTTTCCCTGCGGATATCGCCTATTACCAAGGACTGCCAATGATAGTAAATCCGGCCCAAAACTTCGGGTGAGAGAAATCTGCATTTGCTACTTTTGTGGCTTGATTAATGTCGATCGCGCCTTGAGTTCCCCGCAATTGACCGTTTTTAACTAAAATTTGTTTGTGGATCATTGCCAGTTGAGCTTTTCTAAGCGCTTCAGCTTTAATTGGCTGCGATCGCAAAGTGCCATAAAACTGCGTCATCAGCGCTAAAGTGGCGACATCCTTAAGCCTGTAAGGTCGATCGCCCTTAAATCCTATAGTCTTGGACGCATCCAAACAAAAAAAACCGGGTTTTTTGCCATTTTTGCTGTTAGTGAGCCAAATAACACGGCTCACTAACAGCAAATCTCAGCTTACAACCGTCAACAGCAGCGACTAATCCAGGTAGTTTGACAGTAAATTCTGCCAATACTATCCCCAATGACATCTTGCTAAACGGCGGTTCAATTCCAATGATGAACAGCTTTAGTGGCATCGATGATGACATTCTCATCTACGACTCTAACAGCTTGTTAACATCTCTAACCAGCGCTCAAACTCAGCCAATTCTTCCTTTGCAAGCCGCGAGTGTTAGTGGTGCGATCGCTCTTACTGCTAATACTTCTGGTAAGGAAGCTGACCTTTTACTCAATGCGAATCCAAGTCCCATTCAGCTACCAACAACGAGCGATTTAAGTGGCACTTCTACCTTGTAGTAATTGTAGATTTTGTTGAGGGCGATCGAATAGATAAAAACCCGGTTTCTTGAAGAAACTGGGTTTTTTGCAGTTTTTGCGGTTTGTCATACCAAATCCGGGTTAGCTATTGTCGCGATCCATGGTATTGTGCGTCGCTCGTTCTAACGTTGCTGTTCAGAGGCTGCCAATAACCTTTCGTGCCTAACCCGATGACGTTGATTATGTCGGGTGCAAGCGAGTTGTTATGCGGCGGAAATAGCAAGCTTTATGCCTTTGTTTTTAGTATGGAAGCAATTTCAATCATTAATTCTCGGCGATCTGGCTTTATATAATCAAGATTTGCTGACCAGTTCAAAATATCTATGATTTTTGCTGATTGACTGGGAGCAAATTGATTGTTTGTTACCACTCTTCTTAGTGCCAATAAAGCACTGTATTGAGTGTAGGGCCTCTCCAGAATACCAACTGCTCTAGAAACTAACAAATTTATATAATCAGTTGATGTGTTCCACTCAATGTGCTGGTAAGCAGACAAACGCTCTCCCCCCTTGTAGCTATTTAGTCTTTCATGAACAGGAAAATTTATAACTTTAGGAATTAAAGTCCACATTGTTGAGGAAATTTCGTGCATTAATTTTGTGCGGTTATGTCCAAAGGGCATTTCATCTCTAACCCTATCGTAATAGCCAGCCAATTGATCTATCCGCTTCAATGCTTCCGTTGAATCTATATCGCTCGCAGCATCAACTAAAGCTATGGCCTCTCGATAGCGTCCCTCAAGCTGCTGCTGCGTTTCCTGAGATGTTAGATTTATAGCCCCAATATCTGATATTTTTTCTTCGTATATTTCTGATGCTTCTTGAACACCGTATTTTAGTTTAATTCTCAGTAGATTAGTCTCAATTTCCTCAATACCTTGTTCACGTAACCAATTTATAGAACCTTGCACTTGCGGAACTTGAGAAATAATCCAAGGAAGTAAAATAGGAAGCCAAAAAAGAAATAGAAGCACTAAAGTTACTGATGTAACCTTTAATTCAACTGAACAACTCCAAATATTGCTGCTAACTTTATCCGATTTAAGAGAAATCCTAAGTACGCTTAATATGATTAAGATAATGATAGTAATCGAATACTTTTTTTTCAAAGAAGAGGAAAGACCCGAATTGATACTCAATCGCTCATCTTGATTGATTTTTCGATGTAAATTTCTATTCATACAAAACAACACCACACTTTGCACTATACGCTCAACCATAGCTATAAAACTCGGCTGATAATCGCAATTCATAGATAATTTTTAGTGTCCACAAACAATATTGTGGCAACTTCCTACTGCGGAATTTACAAGTGAGCTTTCGACTGCACCCCCACCGATAAACTAACTACATAACTTATAATTGGCCCGCAGCTACAGTATAATACTCTTTCCGATCGACTGATCCAGAACATCTGCGGTTTAACTCTGAACAGTCTTAACTCCTTTTGCTCAGCCTTGACTCAACAAATAAACCACCCCGCTCGCCCTGTCGGTGAGAAAAAGTGACATGATTTTGTAAACTTACGTAAATTACCTCGATGCAGTCCCCTGATTGGGTAAAAAACCCGGTTTCTTTGGTCTGAGTTAGCCATGAATGACCAGAAACCGGGTTTGTAGGAAAATACTTCGTTGCAATCCACAAATTCGGTAAAAACCCGGTTTCTTCGATCGCACTTGGTAAGCCCTGTAATCAATCGAACCCAAGTGTAAAATATTGTTACAAGTTACTTGACATCAGGAACTAAATCTAAATTACCAATGACTATAATTGGGAAAAAAATAATTTCCTAGGGAAAATTCCATGCAGAAATTAACTCGAATTTTATTCGCTACAGCTTTAACCCTAAGTATTTTGTATTCTCCCACAGCAGCTTTCGCCAAAGCAAAAATTCAGATAGCCATCCTTTTAGATTCTAGTAATAGCATGGATGGGCTGATTGACCAGACTCGTACTCAACTTTGGCAAATTGTTAATTTTTTAACTAAAGTAACCAAAAATGGCGAAGTACCAGATTTAGAGGTTGCTCTGTACCATTATGGTAATGACACTTTACCTTCCTCGGAAGGTTTTGTCAGATTATTAACGGGATTTACTCCTGAATTAGATTTAGTTTCCGAAAAGCTATTTAGTATCAAAACCAACGGCGGTCAAGAATATGCTGGCTGGGTAATTCGTTCGGCAATGCAAGAATTAAACTGGAGTAAAAATCAGGAACATTTTCGCGTGATTTTTATTGCGGGTAATGAACCATTCGATCAAGGCCCAATAGTTTGGAATCAATCGGTCAATCTCGCGGTTAAAGGAGATACTGTCGTTAATACTATCTACTGTGGTTCAGCCGAAAGTCAGGAGCGACAACTTTGGGTATCAGGAGCAGATTTAGCAAAAGGCAGTAGCTTTAACATTAATCAAAACCAACAAATTGTGGTAATTAAGTCCCCTTACGACGACGAAATTTCTACTTGGAATACTAAACTCAATCAAACCTACATTCCCTACGGTAGAGAAGGAAGAATAGGACAACAACGTCAAGCAGTTGAAGATAGTAATGCTGGCAGCAATACGGTTTTGCGTAGTGCTTCCAAAGCTTCTGAATACTATGATAATGCTTCTTGGGACTTGCTCGATGCTCTCGAAAACGGAACAGTTAAACTAGAGGCAATATCAGATGATAATTTACCAGAAATCATGCGAGGGATGACGCTAACAGAAAAAAGAGCATATGTAGCTGGAAAGAAAACCGAAAGAGAGGCGATTAAAAAAACGATCCGCGACTTATCTCAAAAGCGTACAGCATATATTGAACAACAGCGCCAATCTAGTACCAATAGTGGTGAAAATACTCTCGATAGCGTAATAATTCAAAGTCTCCGCCAGCAATTAGCCGCTAAAGGATTCAAGCTTAATTAAAAGAACGCAGACGAAATTTCATCTGCGTTCATCTGTGTTTATCTGCTAATCTGCGGTTAAAAAAACTCTTAATCTAACTACTTCGCAGCAGGTAAAGACAACTGAGGCGAAGTTTTAGCATAGCTTCCATTCACGAGAATCGCATCCGGTTCCTGCGAAAGCAAAAACTCGCGAATAACCCTAGCAACGGCTCTTTGAGCTAAACCGCCGACTACTTTCTGCCCCATATTCTGCACTTCGGGTTTCACCAACAACTGCGGAAGTAGCTGCAATACTTTCATCGTGTCAAAACCGGGAGTTGATTGCAAAATATCCCAAATCCGCTTGATGTGTTCTAAGTTTTTTTGTTCAGTTGGTGAAACCACAGGTTGATTTGCCTTGACTCCAAACCATTCGCCGACGACTGCTTTAGCGTTAGCAAAAGCGTTGGTGGAAAGTGTGTCGAGACTTTTGACTAATTCCAGGACAATACGATCACGAATGAAATCTCCTCTTTCGGAAAATAAATATTCTAAAGCTTGGTTCAAGATTTTGCTGACATCGTAATCCTCGCTCTCGCGGGCATTTTTGAGCAAGTTTTCTAAGCGGTTCCAGCGGAATTCGCCTTGTTTGAAGAGCAAATCTTGCAGGGATGCTCTCAATTCCGGTGCGGGGTCGCTCAACAGCCGTTTTGCAACGTAAGGATAAGCTTTGCTCAACACTTTGAATTCGGGGTCAACGTTGATGGCAATGCCTTCTAACGTGACGAGCGATCGAATAATCAAAGCATAGTAAGCTGGAACTCGAAAAGGATATTCGTACATCACCGCCGAAAGTTCGTCAGTAATGCTTTTGAAATTGAGTTCGGCAACGCTAGCACCCAAAGCATTGTTAAATACGCTAGCTAAGGCCGGGATAATGGGCGTCAAATCGGTGTCTGGTGTTAAAAACTCCAACTTGACGTAATCTTTTGCCAAACCTTCAAAGTCGCGGTTCACCAAATGCACCACAGCTTCTAACAAGCCGTATCGCTGATAAGGTTTCACTTCGCTCATCATCCCGAAATCGAGATAAGCTAATTGACCGTCAAGGGTTGCCAAGAGATTGCCGGGATGCGGGTCGGCGTGAAAGAAACCGTGTTCTAGAAGTTGTCTGAGAGAACACTGCACACCCACTTCAATTAAGTAAGGAGCATCGATTCCTTGAGCTTTAACGGCTTCTAAATTCGTAAGTTTGATGCCGGTGATCCACTCCATTGTTAAGACGCGGCGGCGGGTATATTCCCAGTAGATGCTGGGAACGTAAATGTCTTTAATGTGGCCGTAGAGTTTGGCAAACCGTTCGGCATTTTGTCCTTCGTGGGTGTAGTCCATTTCTTCGTAAATGCGCTCGCCCAACTCGTCCATAATGCTTGCGAGGTCACTGCGAATTATTTTGAAGTTGTTTTGTGCCCAAACTGCAAGACGCCGCAGGATGTAGATATCTAAGCCGATGTTTTCGGCTAAACCCGGTCGCTGGACTTTGATTGCGACTGTTTCTCCGGTTTTGAGTTTCCCTTTGTAGACTTGTCCGAGAGATGCTGCTGCGATCGGATCGGGGCTGATTTCTGCGTAGATGTCTTTGGGGTGGGCGCCCAATTCTTCTTGGATGAATTGATATGCTACTTCGTTCGGGAATGCTGGCAATTGGTCTTGCAGCGTTGTTAGTTCTTCTAAATATACTGGCGGTACTAAGTCGGGCCGTGTTGAGAGTGCTTGTCCGATTTTGATGAAAGCTGGGCCGAGTTGGGCCAGAATTTCTCGCAGTCGGACGGCGCGACGCTTTTGGTTGGTGGCGGTACGACCTGTTTTGCCGTCGAACCACACACTGAAGGCAAAGCTAAAAAATGTCCAAACAACGCTCGACAGCCTTCCCCAGACTTGTAGAGGTCGATTCCGGTACAGGGCTGCGATCGCCACTGGATCGTACCGAACAGCATCTCCGGCCAACTCGAAAGCTATGTCTCTGGCTGATTTGAGCCGATCGTCCGTTACGGCCTCCGTCTCTAGTGATACTGGTACTGCTTGCAGGGGAATTGTATTTGCATCTTGGAGATTGCCGAGTACAGCCTGAGTCCCTGAATTTACATAAGTTTGCGGGGAGGCTGGCGATACTGTCTTGACATTCATAAATCAGACCTAGTGTGAAGCATTGTAAATATATTGTAACAATTTAAGGAAGAAGACCCTTCTTCCTTCTTATATACTTACTCCCCGCTGGATCTTTTGAGTCGATCGCGAATGCCTGACAATTGCGATTGGCTGCTGACGGGCGATCGAGGTTGGGGCATTTCGGTATCGGGCCAGTTCGGTAAGTCGTGACAGGGACAGAACTCCGGGGGCATTCCGGTTGGTTTCAACACTACGGGCATAGCGCAGCGCGCGCAGGCACTGATTTCCCAAGCTGGTGTCAGCAGTTGGGCAATTGTTTCGTTTGTGCCTTCGAGGTAACAGTCTCCGCTTTCACGGGAGATGATTTTTTGCCAGCACTCTTCAAATTCCTGGCTGTAGCGAGCGCCCGCATTTACCGATTTGGGCAGCAGCGCTTCGGAACCGTTGTAAATTAATACTTTTTTGCCTAACTGAAACCAGTAAGCAATATATTTTCTTACTTCACAATCTGATGCCATAACTTTTAGTCAACCCTTCAACTAATTGATTAGTTTAGACTTTTAATGGGAAATTAGCACTCTTTCTTAAGAGACATTTTTTCTTTTACATAGTTTCAAACTTTGGCTATTACTCATGTCAAATTGTTGGGCTGTTCTCCCTAGGTAGTAGATTTTTTGACTAATTTATGTGACTCTTAAGTTTTCAATCTTAGTTAAAATTATACCTAATTTTCAGTTAACATTGTCCGTCGGGAAACCAAGATGTTTTCTCCCTTGTCGATCGCGACTCCGGCTGTTAATTTTTCGCTACGGGCGGCAGCGGGGTACCCAGAGCCCTTAGATCCAAGGCGTAACCTCCGGTGGCGAGATAAACAGTATCGGCGATCGCCCCGATGTGGCGCACGAGAGTGCCGAGGCGATCGCGAAACAGCCGCCCCGCCGGATAAGCAGGCACAACACCCCATCCGGTTTCTTCCCCTACCAAAATTACATCAGCCGCCGCCGACTTCAAACTAGCGAGCAAATCTTGCTGCGTAGTCCCCCAAACAGTCGCTTCTTGTTCCAAAAGGTTTGCCGTCCAAGTTCCCAGGGAATCAATCAACAAGCAATCTGAGGGCTTGCTGGCCCGCACAACTGCCGATAATTCGATCGGCACTTCTAGAGTTGTCCAATCAACAGGACGGCGATTTCGGTGCCGATCGAGGCGACGAAGCCACTCCAAATCGGCTTCATCAACCTTGCCGGTAGCCACATAGATTATTTGTTTTCCCGAACCCGCCGCCAGAGTTTCGGCCCATTCACTTTTGCCGCTTCGGGCCGGCCCAGTTACTAAGATTAATTGTCTCGATGTGGTGGGTTCTGAGTTACTCATTAGTCATTAGTCAGCAGTCATTAGTCAGGAGTCACATACAAAGGATTAAACACAATTATCCATTACCAATTACCAATTACGCATTACCCATTACCCATTATGATTTAAACGGCCAACTACCAAATGCTTTTTAAGCGATAATAGCATTGATGAGACAATATCAGAGTAAGTCGATCGAGAACCCCCGTATTTCCCAAGCTGTTATTTATGCCAGATCATCCTCAGATATCAGCGATTATTTGCACCCACAATCGCGCCGCCTATTTAGGTGGGGCGATCGACAGCTTGCTGGTACAGGATTTTCCCGACAACTTTGAAGTAGTAGTAGTGGATAACGCTTCTAGCGATTATGCAAGCCCCGAAAGTTCGACTTCACGCACCCGCGAGGTGGTAGAAGCAAGACAGGGCGATCGGCGCCTCAAGTACGTCTGGGAACCCGAAATCGGTCTGTCAGTAGCCCGGAACACCGGCGCTAAGCAAGCTCGCAGTGAAATATTAGCTTATCTCGACGACGACGCTATTGCTGAGTCGAATTGGCTCAGGGTGCTGCACGCGGCTTATCAAAGCAATCAAAAACTCGCCGTCGCTGGTGGCAAAGTCAATTTGCTCTGGCCTTCTGGAGTCAGCCCGCCCGAATGGCTGTCGCCGGGATTAGCCCAGAACTTGGGAGCATACGATTTAGGCGATACTTGCCTGTACGTCACTGCTGCGGGTTTGACTCCCAGGGGAGTAAACTACTCAATCCGGCGCGCTTTTCTCGAACAAATTGGCGGCTTCGATGTCAAACTCGGTAGAGTCGGCACAAAATTGTTGTCAAATGAAGAGTTGCGGGCCACAGAATTAGCTTTAGAGTTAGGTTGGCAAGTAGTTTATCTACCGGAGGCCCTGGTGCTTCACAATGTCGCGACAGAAAGGCTCAACAAAGCTTGGTTTCTAGAGCGCGGGTGGTGGCAAGGCATCAGCGAGTGTTATCGCGAACAATTGTCCGATCGAGCCGGTATTGCTCAGCTTGGGCGGGGGGGTGAAAGAATATTGAGGGGTGTCTGGAAGTCTTTTAAATATATTAGAGATCCAGGGCTGCGCTTTGAAAATTTCGTTTTTGCCTGGGGTCAAATCGGTTATTTGAGCGCAGCCATCCGCGGTTTGATTTTTGCACCGAAATCGACCAGCAGGCATTAGGCTATAGGCAATATCCCTCGCTGTTCAAGTCGTCGGCGCGGCTGTGCCGATCGCACTTCATCTACAAAAACTCGACCGCATTCAGGTTCAAGCACTCGATTATGACATCTAGTTCATCCAAGATTCCGGTTTCAGTTCTCATTCCGGCAAAAGACGAAGAACTTAATCTACCTGCGTGTCTGGCCAGCATTGCCAGGGCGGATGAAGTTTTCATGGTTGATTCCCAAAGCAGCGATCGCACGGTGGAAATTGCCATCAGCACCGGCGCAAAAGTAGTGCAATTTTACTTCGACAACCGCTGGCCAAAAAAGAAAAATTGGTCTTTGGACAATCTGCCCTTTCGCAACGAATGGGTATTAATTGTCGATTGCGACGAGCGCATTCCGCCGGAACTTTGGGACGAAATCGCGCAGGCGATCGAAGACCCCAATTTTGACGGCTACTACCTCAACCGCAAAGTCTTCTTTTTAGGCCAGTGGCTGCGTTACGGCGGCAGATATCCCGACTGGAATTTGCGTTTGTTCAAGCATCAAAAAGGACGTTACGAAAATCTCGGCACTGAATCTGTTCCCAATACTGGCGACAACGAAGTTCACGAGCACGTCATTTTAGCTGGTCAAGTCGGCTACTTAAAAAATGACATGATCCACGAGGATTACCGCGATTTATTTCACTGGATAGAACGGCACAACCGCTATTCTAATTGGGAAGCTCGCGTTTATTACAATATTATTGAAGGGCGCGACGACAGCGGCACTATTGGCGCTCACCTATTTGGAGATGCAGTGCAGCGGAAACGATTTCTCAAAAAAGTTTGGGTGTGGCTGCCTTTTAAACCACTGCTCAGATTTATTTTATTTTACTTCATTCAGTTAGGCTTTTTGGATGGAAAAGCTGGCTATATTTATGCAAGGTTATTGAGTCAATATGAGTATCAAATTAATGCAAAACTTTATGAGTTGCGCTGTTGTGGCGGTCAGTTGAATGTGGCCGAATCTCAACCGCCTCTGTCGCCGCCAGTAGTTATCAGTCAGGAGACTGAAGTGAAATTGCCATAAGAGTATCGGTGGTTGAGAACCGATGAAGAGATGTTATTTGATGAGTTCTTCGAGGGATGGAAAAAGTAATTTTTCTGCGCTCACTTTTTCGCAATCGCAAGGCTGTTGAATTGCGGAGATTGCTGATACTTTTCCCAGCAGCAATTGGATGCTTTCGATTAGCAATGGTAGGGTTAATAAAATAATTGATGCTGATACTAGCAAGCTAATTAAACCGTCAGCCCAATTCCAGTGCAGCCACGCCACGGCGATCGCAGCTAAAATTACTCCAACCGACGAAAATATGTCGGCGACTGCGTGCAGAAAAGCGCTTTTGAGGTTCAAGTCGCCGTGACAGCAGGAATGCAAGCAGCAAGCATTAATCGAGTTGATGCTTAAACCGACAATGGCGGTAATTAACATCGGGATTCCTTCTACTTCGGGGGTTGGGGACTGCAAACGGGCGATTGACTCTGCCGCAATCCAAACGGCGATCGCGACTAAACTGATACTATTAATTAAAGCAGCAATGATTTCTCCTCGTTCAGGGATTGACGATTGTGCGATCGTACAATCTACGGATTTACTTTTGCGTTTGACTGAGGAGTACCAAGTCGCTGTCAAAGTTATTGCTAAAGCTGCTACATCTGAAAAAACGTGCCCCGCATCTGCTAATAGGGACAAACTATGAGAATTAAGTGCGGCGATTAACTCTGCTACAAAAAAGCTGCTAAGCAGTACCAATGCTGTTTGTAAAAGTCGAACTTTGCCAATGCTGGGATTTGTATTCTCGCATTGTGCGATATCCTTGGCGTTTTTTGAGTCAAAATTGTCCCTAACTAGAAATGTCATGCAGCAGTCCTTAAGGTTAAACTCGATTTTAAATTAAACATTAAATTAACTATCAATGACCGATTATATACCAAATCCGCACCAAGATCCGGAAAATTTAAGCGCAAATTCCCCAAATTCTCAAATAAACTATCGTCCAATTAGCGACAATCACGCAAATACTTTGACAGGCGAATCTTTAGTTGATTTGCGCCGCTACGATCAATCAAAGTTCGATCGAGGAAAGCCTAGTTGGGTAATTTTGCTTTGGTGGTTCGTCCAGGCGATCGCATTTCCTCTCACTCCACACCCTTTTAATAGCATCAGAAGCGCGCTGCTGCGGTTATTTGGAGCGAAAATAGGTCGGGGTGCGATCATTCGCCCCACCGCTCGTTTTACCTATCCTTGGAAAATTGCAATCGGAGACTACAGTTGGATCGGAGATGATGTTGTATTGTACAGTCTCGATCGAATTGCGATCGGCAAACACTGCGTCATTTCTCAAAAAAGCTACCTCTGTACCGGCACTCATGACCCTCAAGACCCAGCCTTTAGCTTAATAACAGCACCTGTGATCGTTAATAACGGCGTTTGGATTGCCGCCGACTGCTTCATTGGCCCTGGTGTAGAAATCGGTGCTAACGCTTTAATCGGAGCTCGCAGCAGCGTCTTTAAAAATATGCCTGCAGGCTTTATTTGCACAGGAACACCTTGTCGTCCCCGCTGTCAGCGAGAAATTAACCAAAGTTCGTAAGAGATATTACACCGGGAAACTAAGCAGCTTTACAAGCTTGCTGCCGAATAGGAATTTCAATGACGAATTCTATTCCCTTTCCTAATCCCGGCTGGCAGTACAATCGGCCCCCATGCTTTTCAACAATAATTTGGTAACTGATAGATAACCCCAACCCAGTTCCTTTACCGATCGGTTTGGTGGTAAAAAAAGGGTCAAATATTTTCGGTTGTAAAGTTTCACCCACTCCTCGACCGTTGTCACTAATATGAATAGCCACCCAATTATCGTCAATTACTTTTGTAGAAATTTGAATGCGGTTCGGGTGTTGTTTGATTTCTGCAAAGGAACGGTGCTGATTACATTCATCTAAAGCATCAATGGCATTGGAAATAATATTCATGAACACTTGATTTAATTGTCCGGCATGGCATTCTACTGGTGGAAGCTGACCGTACTTTTTTATTAGTTCAATCTCAGGATGCTCTGGTCTTGCTTTTAAACGATGATGCAGGATGGTGAGTGTACTATCAATCCCTTCATGAATATTTACAGCTTTCACCTCTGCCTCATCTAGGCGAGAAAAGATTCGCATAGACTTGACAATTTCCTGGATGCGCTGCGTTCCTAAGTTGATTGAGTTAAGAACTTTAATAAAATCTTCCTCCAGAAATTCTAGTTCTATTTCATCCATTGCTGCTTGAATCCGAGGGGTGGGATTTACATAATCTTCTTGATAGAGGTGTATAATTTTTAGTAAGTTATGAGCGTACTCTTGGGCATAACCCAGATTGCCGGAGATGAAATTTATAGGGTTGTTTATTTCATGAGCAATCCCAGCCGCCATTTGCCCTAAGCCGGACATTTTCTCGCTTTGGATTAACTTAAGTTGCATTTGTTGTAAATCTTCATAAGCTTGGCTAACTTCTAAAACTTTTTGCTCCAATAATGTATTTTTTTCTTCTAATTTGTCAGCTAGAACATGAAGCTTTAAATGCAGCTTGACGCGAGCTAATACTTCCTCCTGTTGGAAGGGTTTGGTAATATAATCTACAGCCCCAAGCTTAAACCCCTCAACTTTATTAGCCGTATCCGAGAGAGCAGTCATAAATATAATGGGAATCTGTTTAGTTTCTGGATTAGCCTGTAATCGACGACAGGTTTCAAATCCATCAATTTCTGGCATCATGACATCTAGCAAGATTAGATCGGGGAGAGCATATTTCACTCGCTCTAGTGCCATTTTGCCCGATTTGGCAACCCGAACTTCAAATCCTTCCTGACTTAAGGCATCAGATAAGACACCCAAGTTGGCTGAATTGTCATCAACTATAAGAATGGTACCATTTTGCTGAATTGCTGAATTCATAAACCTTACTTGTAGGATTGAATAAATGTTAAAATCTCTTCGTCTTGAAAGTCCTTTGCCATCTGATGCAATCTTTTAGCAAAGGGAATGTATTTTGGATCTATTTCTTCAAGTAAGACCGCCTGCTTAACTATTTCTAGAAAATTTCCTTTCATAGCCAGCTCATATAGCATTTCCATTTCTGTAGCAGGCGGGGCAATTAGCTCATCGGTGTCTGAGGCGATCGCCAGTGGAGCTTCATTAGCTTCATAAACCCATTCCAAATCAAGATACTGTTGTAATTTTTGCAGGAGTTCAGTTGCCTGAATAGGTTTGGGAATAAAGGCATTACCTCCTGCTTCTAAACTTCTGTATTGATCGGTTTCAAATACGCTGGCCGAAGAGACAATAATCACGGTGTCTTTGAAATTTTCCGATTCTCGAACCCGCTTAATCACCTCGAAGCCATCTAGTTCGGGCATTAATAGGTCGGTAACAATTAAATCTGGCTGCACCTCTATAATTTTTTCCCAGCCTTCAAGCCCATCGTTCGCTTCAAACACATCAAAGCCGATCGGACTGAGCAAATTGTTAATTACCGAACGGTTAGCCCATTTGTCATCAATAACCACAATCTTAGGTTGGCGGTCTTTGATGCCGATAATCTGCCCGTGTTGGTCGATTTGAGACGTTTTCACCCATTCATCGGCTTGAGGCAGACTAACATCGAACCAGAAAATACTGCCAACATTCATCTCACTTTGAACCTGAATGCTACTGCCCATTAATTCTACAATCCTTTGGCTAATTGCCAGTCCCAATCCGGTGCCCTCCGTCTGCCGTCTACGATCTCCTACCTGCTCGAAGGGCTGAAAGATAGCTTGGAGTTGATCTTGTGCAATGCCGGTACCTGTATCGCGTATTTCAAAGCGAATTTTTCCTTCTGTGGCAAAACTGACGATAAAAGTGACACTGCCCTCATCCGTAAATTTAATAGCGTTGCTTAAAAGATTAAATAACACTTGTCGCAACCGTTTTTCATCCGCACGAATACCGATCGGGAGTTCGGGACTTGATGGAAAATGGAAGTGAATTCCCTTAATTTCAGCTCGGATGCGACACATCTCTGCTACACCTTGCAGGAACGCCGGGAAATGAAAATCCGTGGGCATTAGTTCCACTTTTTGTGCTTCAATCTTCGACAAATCGAGAATATCATTGATTAACGTCAGTAAATGCGAACCGCACTGATAAATGACATCAATGCGCGATCGCTCTTCTTCATTCAAGACTTTGGAACGCTGAAGAATCTGCGCGTATCCCATGATGCCATTAAGCGGAGTCCGCAATTCATGGCTCATGTTAGCAAGGAACTCACTTTTGGCCCGACTAGCTGCTTCTGCAGCTTCCCTGGCTTTTGTCTGTACGATTTCTGTTTCTTTGCGATCGTGGATATCGGTAAGAGTGCCAATCCACTCCCGGAGGCTGCCATCTTCATTTAGAAGTGGTACCCCTCTAACTTGAAAATAACGATAGTTTCCATTTGCAGAGCGGAGTTGATATTCTATCTCATACCGACTTTTCGTTTGCACTGCTTCCATCCACGCCTGAGTCATTCGTTCGCGATCGTCTGGGTGAATTGCATCTAACCAGCCCCCATCAACCATCTCAGCTTCGGTTTGTCCGGTGTAAGCTCTCCAACTCGGTAGATCTGGGCTTGCTCCTTTATCATCCAATCTCCAGACTATTTGGGACGTAGCAGTGATTAGCGATCGATAGCGTTCTTCGCTTTGTTTGATAGCATCTTCGGCTTGTTTGCGATCGTGGATATCGATGCAAGTGCCAATCCACTCCCGGATGCTGCCATCTTCATTCAGAATTGGCACCCCTCTAGCTTGGAAATAACGATAGTTTCCATCCGCTCCACACATTCGATACTGTATGTCAAACAGGCTTCTCGTTTGCACTGCTTCCATCCACACCTGAACTGTTGGTTCGCGATCGTCGGGGTGGATTTTATCTAACCAGCCAAAACCAACCACCTCAGCTTCCGTTTGTCCGGTGTAAGCTCTCATACTCGGTGAATCCTGGCATCTTCCTTCAGGATCGGTTGTCCAGACAATTTGGGAGATGGCAAGGGTTAGCGATCGATAGCGTTCTTCGCTTTGTTTGATAACATCTTCCGCTTGTTTGCGATCATGGATATCGCTGCAAGTGCCAACCCACTCTCGGATGCTGCCATCTTCATTCAGAATTGGCACCCCTCTAACTTGAAAATAACGATAGTTTCCATCCGCTCCCCGGATTCGATATTCTATGTCAAAGAACGTTTTCGTTTGCACTGCTTCCATCCACACCTGAGCCGTTCGTTCCCGATCGTCCGGGTGAATTGCATCTAACCAGCCCAAGCCAACCACTTCGTCTACGGTTTGTCCGGTGTAAGTTCTCCAACTCGGTAGATCCGGGGCTCTTCCTTCAGCATCCGTTGCCCAGGCAATTTGGGATGTGGCAACTATTAGCGATCGATAGCGTTCTTCGCTTTGTTTGATAGCCTCTTCGGCAAGTTTGCGATCGTGGATATCGCTACAAGTGCCAATCCTCTCCCGGATGCTGCCATCTTCATTCAGAATTGGCACCCCTCTAACTTGAAAATAACGATAGTTTCCATCCGCTCCCCGGATTCGATATTCTATGTCAAACAGCGTTTTCGTTTGCACTGCTTCCATCCACACCTGAGCCGTTCGTTCCCGATCGTCCGGGTGAATTGCATCTAACCAGCCCAAGCCAACCACTTCGTCTACGGTTTGTCCGGTGTAAGTTCTCCAACTCGGTAGATCCGGGGCTCTTCCTTCAGCATCCGTTGCCCAGGCAATTTGGGATGTGGCAACTATTAGCGATCGATAACGTTCTTCGCTTTGTTTTAGAGCATCTTCCGCTTGTTTGCGATCGTGGATATCGGTACAAGTGCCAATCCACTCCTGGAGGCTGCCATCTTCATCCAGAATTGGTACCCCTCTAAGTTGAAAATAACGATAGTTTCCATCCGCTCCTCGGATTCGATATTGTACGTCATACAGGGTTTTCGTTTGTACAGATTCCATCCACACCTGAGTCGTTCGTTCGCGATCGTCCGGGTGAATTGCATCTAACCAGCCAAAACCATCAGCCATCTCAGCTTGGGTTTGTCCGGTGTAAGCTCTCCAACCCGGTTGATCCACGCATCTTCCTTCAGCATCCGCTGTCCAGACAAGTTGGGACGTAGCAGCGATTAACGAACGATAGCGTCCTTCGCTTTGTTTGATAGCATCTTCGGCTTGTTTGCGATCGCTAATGTCATTATTAATTTCGAGTTGGGCACAAGGCTTGCCTTCCCCATCGCGCTGTAATGTCCAGCGACTCGCCACAATAATATGCCGATCGTCACGGGTAGTGTGGTGCAGTTCTCCTTCCCAACTTCCGTGCTGGAAAAACTCTGCCAATACGGTTTCTAACGGTGTAGGGAAGACGGTTTCTAAGAAGGTGTGAATGTACTCCCCGACTACTTCCGCTTTTGTCCAACCATAGAGCTTTTCTGCACCTTGGTTCCAGTAG
Organism: Microcoleus sp. B3-A4; assembly: GCF_036705385.1. Taxonomy (NCBI): domain Bacteria; kingdom Bacillati; phylum Cyanobacteriota; class Cyanophyceae; order Oscillatoriales; family Microcoleaceae; genus Microcoleus; species Microcoleus sp. B3-A4. The sequence goes on from NZ_JAUBUI010000037.1 coordinate 25,014, forward strand.
ATGATGCGGTCATCCATATCCCGAATAATGATAGCATCGCTGGCTAAGTCCATTATTTCTAGGGTTTGACGGAGTGTTTCCTCGACTTTTTTGCGATCGGTAATATCTCGTGTTATGCCGATGATGCCCAAAATATTGCCCTGATTATCCCGCCAAGGAGCCTTGGTAGTGAAAAAGGTTCTAGTGGTTTCAGAATGAGAAGAGATATCTTCCTCGTAAGTGTCAATGATTCCGGCTGCCATGATGTGGCGATCTTTTGCCATAACTTCACGGCCAATGTCAGGCGGCAGTATTTCCAAATCATTTTTGCCGATGACTTCTTTAATTGGCTTGCCAAAGAAGTTTGCCAAATTGGAGTTAAGGGCCACATAACGCCCTTCCCGGTCTTTAACGAGAATGAAGTCGGGTGTACTTTCCAAAATAGAGTTTAGCAGTGCATTGCGATCGCGCAACTCTGCTTCCATTTGTTTGCGATCGCCAATGTTTCGTGCTATGGCGATAAGGCCGATAATATTGCCCTGAGCGTCCCGCCAAGGGGCTTTTGTGGTTAAAAAAGAAATGCTCTCCTTACCATTAGAAACATCTTCTTCGTAGCTTTCAGTAGTGCCTGCTTCCATGATCTCGCGGTCTTTTGCCATTATTGCAACGGCGGCCTCCGGGGGAAGGAGTTCCGAATCATCTTTACCCAGGATCTCCTCAATGGTTTTACCGTAAAAGGATTTTGCCACGTCGGAATTAAGGGCAACATATCGGCCTTCCCGATCTTTAACAACAATTATGTCTGGCGTACTTTCCAAAATAGAACTCAGCAAAACGTTGCGATCGCGCAGCGCAGCTTGCTGTTCGCGCAGAGCTTCTTCAGCTTGTTTGCGATCGGTAATATCTGTAATAGCCCCAACCCATTCTCGAATTGAACCATCCCCGTTCAGAATTGGTACACCACGACAACTCATGTAGCGATATTCCCCGTCATAGCGACGCATACGGAATTCAGATTCATAAAACGATCGATTGGCAACAGCAGTTAACCAGGCAGTGGCAATAGACGAGCGATCGTCTGGATGGATAGCGTTGCTCCCACCCCTTCCCTTGTAATCATCAAATGTCTGTCCTGTAAATGCACTCCAAGTAGGTTGCTCGATCGCCATTTCGCCGTCGGCATTGCAGATCCAAATAATTTGAGCGCTGGCTTCGGTTAAATAACGAAATCTTTCTTCACTTTGTTTCAGGACATCTTCTGCGTTTTTGCGATCGCGAATATCCCGCGTAATAGTGGCAATTCCTACGGGTTCATTAGTCTCTGGATGTTTAATCAGAAATAGGGTGTAATCTACCAGGATGGGTTGACCGGTCTGGAAATGTCTGAAGCGAAAATCACTCCGGCAACTTCCCTCTTGCATTACTGCAGGCATAATAGACTGCTGTACAAAGTCCAGATCTTCTGACATGAAGAAGTCGGTAATGTGTTTGGTTCTGGCTTCCTCCAAACTACTTAGTCCCACCAAATCCAGACCAGCCTGATTCACGAGTATAGGGCGACCATCCATTGAGGCAACGCCAATAAAGTCACGGCTATTCTCGATCGTGGTAGCGAGCAATTGCCGTTCTTCCTCTGCTTTTTTGCGATCGCGAATGTCCCGCACAATAGTGGAGATAAACTCGGCTTCCCCCGCTTCCGTTTTGTGAACGATCAAAACCTGGGAGACTGGAATTTCTTCCCCATCGCGTGACAAAAATAGGATTTCACCAGCCCAACTACCCTCTCGCAAGGCGGTGGGAATTATATCGTTGTGGAATTTTGCTTTTGCCGAGGGAGCTAATACAGAATCTATAGTAAATGGCGATCGTGCTTCCTCTGGGGACATCCCCAGCATTTCCTGTCCGGCTTTGTTGAGATAGACGCTATGCCCAGTCGCATCACAAACTCCTACTAAGTCGGAAGTTGCTTCCAAAATTGCCGTCAGTCGTGCCTGCTTTTGTTCGGCCCGCTTGCGATCGCTAATTTCAATCACAATCCCACCAAGACCAAAAACCATGCCATTTTCATCCAGCAAAGGATAGTAAGATCCTTGCCAGTAGCGTACGATTCCTGGTTCTTTCGGCGTTTCACCCACTAATTCATAGTCGAGAATGGGCTTGGCTGTATCCAGAATGCCTTGCAGCATTGGTTCCAGAGTCGAAGCCAATTCAGGCAGCACTTCACGCACTGACCTACCAATATGGTCTGCCACACAAACGCCATTCATCTGAGCCAGAACTTCGTTAATTTGGACGTACCGGAGTTGGCGGTCAAAAATCAGCATTCCGGCGTTAGCACCTGCAAAAAAAGCGTCGAAGTGAGCCTGTCGCAATACCTGTGCTGTTGTGCTCTCTTGCTGTGGCGGTTGGGTTTTATCTGGTGGGAATTTGCTCATGTTGGATCGTGCATTTCAGCTTTTATTCTAGAACTTCTGTCCAATGGGGCAGTTGCAAGGTTTTCGTTTTCTCCTATTTGGGTACTGAAGAAAACGTTCAGTAGCGCGACCATTAGGCTTTCAATCTACGATATATGTATCCCTTGCAACACTATTTCCGCTAATTCTTCGGATGTATCGTCAAGCAGTTCTATTGCTCATAAATCCTATCGGTAGAACATTGGTGACAACTTAAGCTAAGGAAGCATTGGTTAATCAGCAATTATGCTCAGCATTTACTCAGGTTTTGGGTGGAGAACTTAGATTTGGGCGATCGAGGAATCACGGCGATCGCCCTATTTATGCCCTGTCACCCCCAAATCGCGAATTTTCCACTCCTCAACAAGCAGTATTTTCAGTAATTTTACTGATTGACAAATGCAATTAAGTTTTAATGTGTCTGCAATGTCGCTAGAATGCCAAGTATTCTGGGAACATTCTCAATTTTAGCTAGATCCGTTAAATTTTCATTTAGATATTCTTAGATATACAGAATAGAGACGCAACTGGCACAGTGATAGCAATATCTCTCCTACCAGTTAAACTCATTGTAATACTAGGATATTTGAGTTGTCCACTTAAATAGTCATTGAATAATTCCTGCTTAAGTTTATAACGGAACCTCAACAATAAATCAGCGGAAAGTATGATAAAATCCCAGAGTGTTAACGTTGACTAAAGTTAGTAGAGGGTTCGCCTGAATAATAGATGATTCCGCTAGTGCGAAAAAGTGGCACACTAACCGCAGGCCGGGGAAGACAATATATCCGAATATCCGAGAAATTGGCAATACGGATAACGGCTTAGTCTGAATAACGACATATTTATGTAAAAAATTAAGTTTTTTACGATCGTAAAAAACCATTAATTTTTCGTAATAACGACTGTCTGCATGAGGTTTTAGACGAAGAAGTAAAAATTTAATTCCTTACTCCCATCTGCTTAACAACTTAAAAAAAACATTACTTTCTGGATTTAACTTGAATACAATACCCGAAGAATTATTGCTTAAAATTACCCAAGTTTTTACAGCGACCCTATTTAAAATAGGTGAAAACCCTGTATCGCTGCAGTCACTTGGGGAACTGATTGTATTGTTCATGGCTATCCTTGTCATAGCACGCTCTTTTACGAACTTTCTTAAGGAAAACTTGCTTGTCAAACTGGGAATTGACGAGGGGAACCGGGAAGCTATCGCAGTTATTATTGGGTATTTAATAGTAGCTTTGGGGGTGATAGTCGCCATCCAAAGCATCGGCTTCAACCTCGCTTCTTTTGCAGTAGTTGCGGGGGGGCTGGGAGTCGGAATTGGCTTTGGCATCCAAGATTTAACAACTAATTTTGTCAGCGGCTTAACGCTGCTTTTAGACAGACCCGTGAAAGTCGGAGACTTCGTGGAATTAGAAGGATTAATGGGAATCGTCAAAAAAATATCGATTCGATCGACCATCCTCCAAACTACTGAGGACTCCAGCGTCATAGTTCCCAACAGCAACATGATTAGCAACAAAATTGTTAACTGGAGTTACGAAAACTCCCTACTCTGTCTGCGAGTTCCCGTAGAAGTAGCGGAGAATAGTAACCCGCTGTTAGTGACAGAAACTTTGTTAAATATTGCTTACGCGGAAGCGGGAGTTTTATACGAACCGACTCCGAAAGTATTGTTTGTCGAGTTTGGTGATGATAGTTTTAAATTTGAACTTTTAGTTTGGACGGATAGGCCGATTGAAAGAGAAGTAATTAAAAGTTCTTTGAATTTTGCCATTGAATACAATTTCCGCCAGCATAAAATTGAGTTCCCCTTCAATAACAGAGAAATTTATTTGCGAAATCCCGAAGTTTTGTTGTCAATGTTCAACCAAAAAGAAACTGCAATTGACATTAGGAAGACTTCCTCTGAAAAAAAGCAAAAGATGCCTATTTTGGGAGACGAAATGAAAAAGCTATCGTCCCTTAGCTGTTTGCTGCGAGAGGTAGAATACTTTGAAAATCTGACGGATCTTGAATTGCGGCAATTGATTGAAGTTGGATACCGCAAACGGCTGCGACCGCAAGAATATTTGTTTCATGAAAACGACCCAGGAGATGCTTTTTACATGATTCTTTCAGGTTCAGTAGAAGTTTTTGTAGAAGCTATTGACAAACACCTGAATAACCTGAGTACGGGTCAGTTTTTTGGGGAACTTTCTTTGATGTTGGGAATCCCCAGAACTGCTTCAGTGAGAGCTTTGGAAGAAACAATTTTGTTTGCTATAAATAAAGAAGGTTTCCAAAAAGTTTTAACGGAACGACCTGATTTATCGGAACAGATTATTAAAGAAATAGTCAAACACAAAGAAGAACTAAGCGAAAGACAGCAATTATTGCGAGAAATGGAATTAGTAGATGCAGCAGAAGAGGAGGAAAATCCTGTTGAATGGGTGAGAAAAAGGCTAAAAAATCTATTTAGTGTTTGAAATAATTTCTTATGACGCGATTTATTCATGACCTTTTTGCCAAAGAATACCTGGAGGAATTGCTTTCGCCGATCGGAACGGTTAATATCGGCCGCGATGTGAGTTCCGAAGTTCGAGAAATCGATGTTTATTTCACTCCCAGCACCGCAATTCCCGAATACTCAGAAACCCTGGGATTGTTGGGGAAAATGGCAAACACAACTGCAATTTTTGAACCGTTTCGCAATCCGGCAAACGTCAGCGAAATTTGTAGCTGTCTGGGCAAGTTATTGGACGTGCGAGGTGAATTGGAGCGAAAATTTAGGAGAGAAAATACTCGCTATGATGATGCTCAGTTACCCAAACTTTGGATTTTGATGCCCACAGCATCGAAAGCATTGGTAGATAGCTTTAATGCGATACCAGACACAGAGAATTGGATACAGGGAATCTATTTTTTGGGGGAATCTTTGCGGACTGCAATTGTGGCGATTCACCAGTTGCCAGAAACTCCAGCCACCCTGTGGTTGAGGATTTTGGGCAAAGGGGGAGTGCAGCAAAGGGCTATTTCCCAATTAAGCGCTTTAGCTGCCGACGATCCGTTGCGGATTATCGCGCTAGAATTGCTGTATCGGTTACAGTCAAATTTAGTAACCGATGCGCCACAAGAATTAGAGCCAGAAGAGCGGGAGTTAATTATGGCCATTGCACCACTTTTTCAACAACAAATACAAGCAGCACAGCAACAAGCTAGAGAAGAAGGGCTAGAACAGGGACTAGAAGAAGGACTAGAACGGGGACTAGAACAAGGGCTAGAACAAGGGCTAGAACGAGGCAGACAAGAACAACAGCGCTTAATTTTAGAAAACTTTCTGCAAGTCAGATTTGGAGAATTAAGCCCCAAAATGACTGCTTTTCTATCTCCAATATCCAAGTTGGCGGCGGCGGAGTTTACAGTGCTGTTGCTGGCAATCTCGATGCTGACCGTCGATGAATCTGGGCGGGAAGCAGCGGTTAAATTGTTAGCTGAAAGTGCGTTGCAAATACGATCGCCTGAATTGGGCGATCTTCTGTCTACAGCCGTTACTAATTTATTGGCATTGCCTGTGGCAGAATTGACATTGTTTGTAGAACAACTGCCGGAGTTATCGGCGGAGGAATTGAGGGACAGGTTAGGAAAAACACCTGAATAGAACCTGCGATCGCAGCCATAAAGGGATCTCGCTCTTTATGGCATATAAATAATTATCAAATAAGATTCCTAGATTCTGTCGATCGCACTTAGGAATTGGACTGCGGGGATAAAATCAAGTGCAGCAGACCGTCGATCAGTCGATCGCGCTCCATTGGGATAATATCTTTGCCGTGCATCATATGCTGCGTTAACTGAAAATATACCAGCGATCCAATAAAAATCCGCGCCGTTGCCTCCGGATCGGGCAATTTTAACTCTGGATGCGATGCAAAATATTGAGTAAGCCGCTCGATACCCGGTTTAGCTAAGTTTTTCACAAAAGTCTGCGCTAGCTGGGGAAAACGCCCCGACTCCGCAATCACTAACCTCACAAAATTGAGAAATTCAGGTTCCTGAGTCACCTGCTCTAATAGAGTTGTGGCAACGAATCGCAGCGCTACGGCGGGTTCTTCATCCAGAACTGTAAAATGGACTTTTTTTTGCGCCAGCCGCTGTACCAAGGCCACGAATAATCCTTCTTTATCTGCAAAATAGCTGTAAACCGTGGCTTTGGAAACTCCCCCCGTCTTCGCTACCTTGTCCATACTTGTGCCCGCGTAGCCGTGGGTTAAAAATTCTTGCATCGCACCTTGCAGGATTTGCTCGGTTTTGTCACTTGTTGCTGCGTCTGGTTCGATCGGTTTTGTCCTTGCCATACCTTGCTTCTGTAATTTTTATTTGGGATCTTGACATCATTATACTGAACGGTTTAGTATTAAAACATATCAGAACTAAACGGTTTAGTTTTATTGCTCAAAAAGAGGTATGTCATGGTACACCAACCAACAGCCGACGGCTTATCCTCAACTCCATCCCTAGTTAAACAACTCCTAGTTGTGGCAGCAGTAGCAACCCTGGCCGCAGGGGGAACCACAGGCTACACGATCTGGCGATCGCGCATACCCGATCCCAACGCAGTAGCCGCAGCAGCAGCAGTCGCAGCATCCCAATTAACCACAGTGACAGCCTTGGGGCGACTGGAACCCAGAGGAGAAGTAATTAAAGTCTCCGCCTCCGGTGCGACGGAAGGAAACCGGATCGAGCGACTTTTGGTAAAAGAGGGAGACAGGGTGAAAACAGGCCAGGCGATCGCAATTTTGGACAGCCGCGATCGCCTGCAAGCCGCCCTTGACCAAGCTCAAGAACAGGTGCGCGTCGCCGAGGCAAACCTAGCAAAAGTCAAAGCTGGAGCCAAAAACGGCGAAATCCAAGCGCAGAAAGCCACCATTGCCCGGTTACAAGCCGATCGCAGCAACGAAATCACAGCGCAACAGGCGATCGTTGCCCGTCTCGAAATCGATCGCAGCACCGAAATTGCAGCGCAACAAGCCACAATTGCCCGCATCCGGGCCGAACAACAAGGTGAAATTCAAACCCAACAAGCCACAATTGCCCGTCTACAAGCCGAACTCCGCAACGCCAGAAGCGAGGATCAGCGCTACTCCCAACTGTATGAACAGGGAGCAATTTCCGCTTCAACTAGCGACAGCAAAAGCCTCGCCGCCGAAACAGCCCAACAGCAAATCAACGAAGGAAAGGCAAAACTGAATCAAATTCGCCAATCCCGCCAACAACAAATTAACGAAGCCCAAGCCAAACTAAATCAAATTCAACAATCCCGCCAGCAGCAGATTAACGAAGCGCAAGCCAAACTCAGCCAAGTTGAGCAATCTCGACACCAGCAAATCGACGAAGCCAAAGCAAGTCTCGATCGCATCGCCGAAGTGCGTCCCGTTGACATAGCAGCAGCCGCCGCCGAAGTCAGTTCCGCCGCTTCAGCAGCCAAACAAGCCAAAGCCAATCTGGATCTAGCTTACATCCGTGCTCCCAGAGACGCCCAAGTCCTGAAAATTCACACGCATCCGGGGGAAAGGGTGGGAAACGACGGCATTGTCGAACTCGGACAAACTCGCGAGATGCTGGCTGTTGCGGAAATCTACGAAAGCGATGTGGACAAAGTACGCCTCGGACAAACCGCCAAAATTACTAGCGATGCTTTGACCGGCGAATTGCGGGGAACTGTCGAACATATTGGTTTGCAAGTACAGCGGCAAAACATTGTTAACACCGATCCTTCTGCGAATATTGATAGTCGAATTGTGGAAGTAAAAGTGCGCTTAGATGAAGCTTCCAGCCAGAAAGTAGCGGGATTAACCAATTTGCAAGTCAAGGTCGCGATCGGGGAAATTAAAGATTAATAAGCCTTAAACCGCAGGGTCGCTTTCTTCAATTCAAAATCCAAAATCTAAAATCTAAAATCCTATGCTTGGACTCATAAAACCCTTACAACAATTAAGACGCAGAACTTCCCTCGGATGGCTGCAACTGAGTCACGACAAAGGGCGAATGCTCGTTGCAGTAGCAGGAATTGCTTTTGCTGACGTTTTGATGTTCATGCAGTTGGGCTTTCAAAATGCGCTTTACACCAGCAATACCCGGCTGCACCAAAGCTTGGAAACAGACTTAGTTTTGATTCACCCCCAAGCGCGAAATTTGATTAATTTGTCTTCCTTCCCCAGGCGCAGATTGTATCAAGCAATGAACGTACCGGGCGTGAAATCAGCCGAGCCACTTTACGTGAAAATTGCTAACTGGAAAAATCCCGAAACTCGGCGCGAAACGTCGCTGATGGTGGTGGGTTTCAATCCCGATCGCCCTGCGTTTGCGCTTCCAGAAGTTAACCAAAATTTGAGCGCGATTAAATTGCCGGATACTGTGTTGTTCGATCGAGCTTCTAGGGGAGACTACCAAGGGACGATCGCACAAATCGCTGAAGGAAAAGCAGTTAAAGCTGAGGTAGAGCGGCGCACGATTAACGTCAGCGGTTTATTCACAGTTGGAGCATCTTTTGCCGCCGACGGTATTTTGATGACTAGCGATCAAAATTACCTGCGCCTGTTTCCCAGACAAAACGCCGCGAGTGTTAATGCCGGATTAATTCAACTGCAACCGGGTGCTGACCCCGTGGAAGTTCAACAAGTTTTAAAAGCATATTTACCGCCGGATGTCAAGGTACTAACAAAAGAAGAATTTATCGATTTTGAGAAAAGCTATTGGGCTAAGAATACTGCGATCGGCTTTGTGTTTAATTTAGGCGTAGCGATGGGTTTTGTAGTTGGGGTGATTATTGTTTATCAAGTTCTCTCAACAGATGTCAGCGACCACATGGGAGAATACGCTACTTTCAAAGCGATGGGCTACCGCAATGTTTATTTACTCGGCATCGTTTTTGAAGAAGCTCTAATTCTTTCCGTCCTCGGTTTTTTGCCGGGAGTAGGAGTCTCTTTCGGACTCTACTCTTTAACTCGCCAAGCTACAAATTTACCCCTTTATATGACGCTGCTTAGAGCAGTTATAGTATTACTTTTGAACGTGATTATGTGCACTATTTCGGGAGCAATTGCCACTCGAAAACTGCAAGCAGCCGATCCAGCAGATATGTTTTAAATGAATAAAAAAGTCTAAAGGACACTAAATCCTGGTTAGCAAACCATTTATAAGACTGTGCTGTTGATATCAATTCTACACAAACGAAGTCAGCCTCTGCGGACTAAAGAATAAAGGGCGTATTAAAGCCAGATTTGGTAGACATTCCTGAGTATAAACATATTTTTTGTCATCCTTCTGTTCTTTTTATCTCTGCATTCTCTGTAACACAAGCGGTTTATTCTTAAATCTAAAACCTCAAATCAATAAAATATGAATTCTACTACTCTCTACCCAACAACCAACGCATTACAGATTCCTGCACCTGTAGTTTCCGCGCACCAACTAGACCACTACTTCGGTCAAGGCCAACTGCGAAAACAGGTACTTTTTGACATTAATCTCGAAATTAAAGCAGGTGAAATCGTGCTGATGACGGGGCCTTCCGGTTCGGGAAAAACTACGCTTTTAACTTTGATTGGCGGACTGAGATCCGGTCAATCGGGAAGTCTCAAAATTCTCGATCAAGAAATGTGCAAAGCTAGTTCAGACGTATTGGTAAAGGCGCGGCGCAAAATAGGCTATATTTTTCAGGCGCACAATTTACACCGCAGTTTGACGGCGCTGCAAAACGTGCAAATGGGTTTGGAGGTTCACGGGAATTTGTCGCGTTCTCAAATGCGCGATCGCTCTGCAAAAATGCTAGAGTTAGTAGGACTGGAAGAGCGAATTAACTATTATCCAGATGATTTGTCAGGCGGACAGAAACAAAGAGTTGCGATCGCCCGCGCTTTGGTCAGCCAACCGCAAATTGTTTTAGCTGACGAACCAACAGCCGCCCTGGACAGCAAATCCGGTCGCGAAGTGGTGAATTTGATGCAGCAACTAGCCAAAGAACAGGGTTGTACTATTTTGTTAGTAACCCACGATAACCGAATTTTGGATATTGCCGATCGCATCGTTCACATGGAAGATGGAAAATTAGCCTAATTTTTGAATTTCCGAAGAATAGACATCACCCATAACTGCCCCATTTTCAATTTTGGATGTCAAAATTTAATCCAAAATTGCCAAACCCCAATCTAAACTCGTCCTGGGACTATTCACTAATTGCTAACAACTAATCCTTGCCGGTAAATCCCCAAATTTTGCAGGTACATTGCTTCGAGTTTGGGCATCGAGGATTCCACAGTACCGCCATAACGGCGAAAAGAAGGCCAGATGTAAGCGAGTTTTCTTACTGCTGGCTCCAATCGACCCGCTTCTATATCTTCTAATGCACCTTTTTCTCGGATTAACTCTATAGCCATCAAATCTTGATTTTCGGGGCTGAAATCGCGGACGCTAAATTTTTTGGCAAACCTGTCCCAAGTTGTACTCAGAAACTGATATCGCCCCGCTGCGTCGGAACAGAGTTTTTTGCCATAGCGGCGGCCGCACCTCATTTCCCTGGGATGATCTTGAAAGCTGACAAATTTCGTGCCGGTGTACTGGATGCGGTAGCCGTCGGGGCTAGCGGTTCCTTCGGCGGCGGCAATCGTGTCGAGAAAGGCTTTCACTCGACGTTCCGGGCCGATGCTATCGAGTCTGTTATCCTGTATGGGCTCTGGTGAATTCAGGGTTGCAGTTTCGGGCGATCGATCGCGCTCGATGTTATCCTCTCCTTTGTCTGGTGAGTCGATCGCCACAACTTCCGGCAGGCGTTTCGGGGCGCGCGAGCTTTCTGGCGAGACCGATTGTGCCCACAGGAGCCTCGGCGTCATTCGACCCAAAAAAAAGCAGAAACAGATTAACAAAGTCCAAGAGATTCTAAAACGGAGGCGTTTGGACAGTTGCCTGCGTGGCCGCACCGGCCACCCGTGCAGAGGGAGGGCTGCGGGCAAGATTCCCGTTTGCTGGCCGAAGGCGAACAGCGATTTCAGCGCTAGCAAGGTTTGGTTGTAGAAACCCGCTGCAAGTTTCCGAGCTCTCATTGCTGCTGCGAAAGTCTCGACATCTGTCAGAGTCACTTCTGCCAGCGGTTTTTCTACAAACAGCCGAAAACGGTGGGCCGCCTGCCAGCTAAAGCGCTTGCTGCGGGGGGATTTGCCCTCCACCCACAGGCGAATTAGCTCGATGTCTGAAATGGGTTGCAGATGGCTTCCCAGATGTTCTGGCGCGTACAAGAGTACCTCCTGATATCACTTATAGTTGAAGGTTCCCAGTTAGAACGGATGAGTGAAACAGGGATCGAGGGAAACTGGCTTCAACTATACTAAGTGATACTACTAAGCGCTCACGGGGTCAAGCTCAAGAGCCGATTGTTCGAGCAGTTGAGTGTAAAGTTGACCCAGTTGGGAGGCGATACCGTTCCAACTGAAATGGGTTTCGACGCGCTGGCGGCCTGTGTGTCCGAGTTGCTGGCGCCATACTGAGTCCGCTAACAAGCGATCGATCGCATCGGCAAAGACTGCTTCATTTTTCGGCGGCGCGAGCAAACCTGTTTCTTGCGGCACTACAGTATATTTCAGCCCTCCCACGTCGGAGGCGATTACCGGCGTGCCGCAGGCCATCGCTTCAATGGCGACTAAACCAAAGGGTTCGTAATGGCTGGGAATGACGCACACATCGGCCGCGGCGTAGTAGGCGGGGAGAATGTCTCTGTTCAAGGCGCCGGGAAAACTGGTAATGTCGGTCAGGCCGAGTTCTTCAACGATGCTGCCGATACGATCGCGCTCTTTACCGTCGCTTTCCCCCGCACGCCAACCGCCGCCAATTATAAGTTTTAAATCGGCTTTGGGCACTGCCGACCGGCTGACGGCGCGGACTAAGGTTTCGATGCCCTTGCGGGGGTCGAAACGGCCGACGTACAACACGACTTTGGTTTCGGGGGCTATGCCCAAGTAGCGGCGGGCCGTCGATCGGGCTATCGAGCCGAACCGTTCAATGTCGGTACCGCAGGAAATGATGTCAATATTGCCTTTTGAGGAAACCAGAGACCTCATGTGTTCTTTTTCTTGAGGGCTGGTAGCCACCACGCGATCGGCTGTTTCCAAAAGTGTTTTTTCTACTTGCAGCCTGGTTTTGGCAATCATCGGAATTGTCGAAACCGACTTGTATTTAATTGCTGCCAAAGAATGGTAAGTGTGAACTTGCAGCAGAGGTTGCGATTTTTTCAACTCCATTCCCACCCAAGAAGACAGCCAGTAATTTGTGTGAACTAACGAATATTGAAAGCCTGACTCTAACTGAAACTTCTGAAATTCTTGAACAAAGATTGGTAAATATCCGTAGAGTTCATCGCGGGGAATAAATTCTTGTGGTCCTGCTACTAGCCGAATTGTCCGGCAATTCGGACTGTGCTGTACAATTCTTGCTTGTTGGCGATCGGATGAGCGGGTGAACATATCAACTTGCCACCCCTGTTTCGCCAGAGATTCTCCTACTTGACGCACGTAAACATTTTGCCCGCCCGCTTCTTCTTTGCCAATTTCCACAGAGGGATCACCGTGTACGGAGATAAGAGCGATGCGTTTTTTAGTTAATGAAATCATGATTGTTTACCAAAAATTTAAAATATTTTAGGAGAAGATTAAAAGTGCTATTTTGGCTGCTGCGCCGGCACTGGAATCTTCTAGCTAATTTGTATTAAAGTGAAAATGCGGGATCGATAAATCATCCTTCAGGGATAAGTTGCAGGCAAAAATTCACAGGCGACTTCCTTCTGCTGACAGAGACGTGCAGCAGCTCAAACTCTAGATAATCTAAATAGAAATAAACGAGGGTGAAGGGAATTTTCCGTATTCTTGCCTGTGTCAAACTCGCACATTATAGCCATATCTAACTAGAGCCTGCTTTTAGCTTGCTGCTAGAGATGCGAGGTCAGCAGAAGGTAGAATTTTACCCCTCTGAATAAATAAGTAGGGCTTTCGAGAAAGCAGAAGTCGGTCGTCCCGAAGACCGAATGTTACAGGGGAAGCGAAAAAAAAGCAAAGTTATTGCATTCAAAGTTTTTATTTCGATCCGCCTTGCACCTTCTGCCTTTTTCCCTCTTCGTTCTTGCTTATTCTGTCAAACCCGGAGTGCGAGTTTAACCTCAAATTTCCCGTTTGTCTAATGTTAAGATTTCTTCCGAGGTTTGCGTGCGGAGGATTCTCCGTTTTCGCTGTTGAGGATATTGTTTCGCGAACCGGGCATTCTGGAGCCGTATCGATTAGTCCAAACTTGGGTAAACTCGGCACCTAAGAAGAGAATTTGAGCGGAATAATTAATCCAAAGCAGGATAATCACGAACGATCCCGCAGCACCGTAGGTAGAGGCGATACCGCTACCTCCGAGGTAAACTCCAATTATGGATTTGCCGATCGTAAACAATACTGAGGTGATGGCGGCGCCGATCCAAACATCATTCCAGGCAAGATGGACATCGGGCAAAAGTTTGTAAATTAAGGCAAAAAGCAGCGTAACTACGCCAAAGGAGATAGCAAAGTCCACAATCTGCCAAATGCCGACTGGCAACTTCAGCCAGTCGTTCAACCAATAGCTGACGGCGGCTAAAATGGCGCTAATTACTAAAGATACTAGCAGTAGAAAGCCTATGCCTAAAATCATTGCAAAAGACAATACGCGGTCTTGGAGGAATCCCCAGATGCCGCGTCCGGGGGGCGGTGAAACATTCCAAATAGTATTGAGGGCTTCTTTGAGATTAGTAAACACGTTGGAAGCGCCCCACAAAAGTGTAGCGATGCCGACTAGAGTAGCAATCATTCCCGATTTGGGTTCGGAGGCTTTGAGGATTAGTTCTTGGACGGTTTGGGCGCCATCTTTGCCGATTAAACTTTGGAGTTGGGCGACGATTTGACCTTGGGCTGCCTCTGCACCAAAGAATAAACCGACGATCGCAATTACGATAATTAGCAGCGGGGCGAGGGAGAAGACTGTGTAATAGGCTAGGGCGGCGGCTAGGGTTGGCGCTTTATCTTCTTGCCATTCAGTAAAAGTTTGTTTGAGCAGCGATATGACTGTTTTTAAGTTCACGGTCTTTGGTTTCCTTATACTTATCGTCCCAGGGATTGTAATAGGTTAAGAGTTTTTTAGCCTCGGCCACAAGATAGATTTATCGATTAGCAAATTCGGAAGATTACTTGTATGTCAGATTCGCACACAACTGTTAACAAGACCGATGTAAAATCGTCCAAAAAAACAATTTCTTGGGCAAAACTGAGCGCATTAGTAGCGGTGGTCAATTTCTTGCTGGTGCTTTTCCATTTCAGTTACCTTCAGTTGCGCCCTGTTTATCAGAGCTATTTTCCGGGTTTAGTTAAAATTTATGACCCGATAAAAGGCATTAATTCGAGTTTAGCTAATCCCGAATATTTGAAAAGCGGTGACCAGTTTTGGCGAATTGATACGTTTTTTATCGGTTTTTTTGGGGCGGAATTTTTGATTAAAAGTCTGTTCCACACCCGCCGTAAACCGGGGGTAACTTGGTTTGATTTTGTGCTCAGGCGCTGGTACGAGGTGTTTCTGGTGATCCCGATTTGGCAGGGATGGCGGATTCTGCCAGTATTGGTGCGGCTTCACAAGTCGGGTTTGGTGAATCTCGATCGCGTAGTTGCTCAAGTTACCTACGAACCGGTGGCTTATTTAGCCAATACGATCTCGGAATACATGATGGTGCGGTTTATCAATCAAGCTAAAAATTCGATCAAACAGGGCGACGCGGCGCAGATGTTGCTGGCGCAGCAGCCGTACCTTCACGTCAATCAGGAAAATACGATTGAACAAATTACCAAACGGATTTTGGATCTGACCATTTACAAAGTTTTGCCGCAGGTGCAACCGGATTTGGAAGAATTGCTGCACCACAATTTGGAAACAACCATCAAACAGTCGGATTTTTATCAAATCCTGCAAACTATCTCTCCTATTAACATTTGGCCGACGGAGATGACGGAACAGCTAGCCAGTTATTTGGCTCAAACTGCTGTGGATGTGGTATCTACTACTTATGAAGACGATAAAGGTAGAAAAATTCTCGATAATTTCAGCCAAGAATTTAATCAAAGTTTGCGACGGGAATTGCAAGATGAGAAAACTCTCGGAGAATTGCAGTCGCTGCTGTCGGATTTGTTGGAAGAAGTGAAGTTGAATTACATTCAAGGCGGGTTGAAGTCCGATCCGGTGCAGACGTTTACGGAAATGAACTCACTCCGGGGAGTAAAATAGAGTTGATACAGCAATGAGTTCCGATTTTGTGAATTAGATTTTTTTAACGAACCGATGAAACTCGCGTTAGCCATATTATCGCGAAGGAGGATAAGAGAAGAGAAAGAGGGCGTTGCTGAAAGACTAATGGTTATCATGGTAAAAATGGTAAAAGAGGAATAAGTAGAGTGGACGGAGGTTAATCCGGATGAAGTGTCCTAATTGCGACTCAAGCGAGATATATAAGAATGGTCATCGTACGGAGAGACAGTGCTACAAATGCAAGCACTGCGGTCGCCAATTCCTCGAAAGCTATCGCGATTGGAAATATTCTGACGATGTTAAGCAACTGTGCCTGAAAATGTACCTCAATGGTATGGGGCTGCGGGGCATAGAGCGAGTCACCGGAATCCACCACACTACGATCATCCACTGGATAAGGGAAGCTGGTTGCCAAATCCCTGATGCGCCTGAGCTCGAGGAAATCCCCGAAATTACAGACCTTGATGAACTCCAGACCAACATTTGCAACAAGCGTAATAAACTTTGGATTTGGACAGCAGTTAATCACAAGCAACCAGGAGTCTTAGCCTGGACAATCGGAGATCATAGTGCAGAAACTTTTAAGCCTTTGTGGCGGATTGTCAAGTGTTGGCAATGTTTCTTTTATGTTACTGACGGCTGGCCAGTATATCCAATTTTTATCGAAGATGCCGACCACATTGTCAGTAAGACGTATATGACAAGGGTGGAAGGAGAAAACACTCGACTAAGACATTATCTAGCTCGACTACATCGCAAAACCTTGTGCTACTCAAAGTCGGTTGAGATGTTGAAGTTTTCCCTACGGTTATTGCTGCACTATCTGAAATATCAAACTATTCCTTTACCGACTTAAATCATTACCCTTTCAGCAACGCCAGAAAGAGTTCACAAGTTCTACGGGTAAGGTGCGCCGAGGCGCACCTACGAATAATGGTAGTGAGGATATCCGAAATGTCTGGCGTTCAACCTATCTGAATCGTCAGCTAAAATAAAAGAATTAACCTAAAACATCTATCATATTAGATATCTATCTTGAACAACCTTACTTGCCTGGAAATAGAAGTCGCTCAAACAATGCTGAGATTAGCAATGTTGCTGGGCTTAACACTTTTAATCGCCTTTTTTGTGGCGTCAGAACTAGCATTAGTATCAGCCGATCGCCATCAAATTCGCCAACTCGCCAACTTGGACGATCGCGTAACCGCTAAAACCGCCGAACTCGTCCACCAAGCTCAGAACAACATACCGCATTACCTGTCTGTGACTCAAACTGGCACAACAGCAGGGAGTTTGCTGTTGGGTTGGTTGGGTGAGGGAGCGACTGTACACTGGATCGAACCGTGGATCGACAAATTGCCGATCGGTCATTTGCCGGCCGTGCTGACGGCTCATTCGATCGCAGTTCCCGCAGCTTTTATCTTAGTAACTTACGTAGAAATAGTCTTAGGAGAACTCATTCCCAAAGTATTAGCAACCCACGCCCCAGAACGCACCGCTTTGCTGCTGATGCCGGCCCTCGAACTCTGCTCAAAATTACTGTGGCCGCTGCTAGCAATTCTCAACGGTACCGTGCGGCTGCTGACTGGTTGGATTACCAGTAAAGAGTCTCAACCGCTGCTGTCACCTTCCCAGGCAACTTTCGTTCAAAAAGATGCTCATTCGGCACTAATTTCTGGCGTATGGGAAGTGACAGCAGTTAACAAAAAACTCGGGTTAAACCTGCCGACTGACCAAGCTTACCAAACAATCGCCGGATTCGTGATCCACAATTTGGGTAAAATGCCAAATCAAGGCGATCGGCTATTGTGGGGCGAGTTGGAAATAGAAGCCGAAAATGTAGTAGAAGGCAGTTTAGAAACAGTGCTGCTGCGTCAGGTAACTCGCCCTTTATTTGAGCCACAACATCCAGAACTTGTGTTAAATTGATCCTAAATCAGGCTTAAATACTTCCTCGATCTATGTATGAGGTTGTAATTAATCGCTCAGTGCGACAACCTACCAGAAATCTGCAAATTGCATAAAGCACAGTTTATGAGGTGGATATGCTAAAAACACTTTGGGCTACTGTTCGACAAGGGAAAATTGAACTGCTGGAGTTGTCAGAATTACCCGAAGGGGCAAAAGTATTAGTAACAGTTTTACCTGATGAAGAAGGTGAGTTTTGGCTTCAAGCGAGTCAAACATCACTAGATAGAGTTTGGGACAATACTGAGGATGATGTTTATGCCCAGATCCTCTAAAAATGACATAATTTTAGTTAGATATCGCTTTTCAGACTGGTCTAGTTCTAAGGTAAGAGTAGTGTAGTAAATACTATCCGATGGGTTCGGTTATCCCTAAGCTGAGCTTTTTAGCAGACGTTAGACTTGAGAAGTGGTCATTAAGTAACAAATTATGCCTTTTACACACTATGCCTTAGATAACTACTTCGCTCAGGAAATTTCAGCATTGTCTGAGTGTAATGCTCCCGATCTAGCAGAGCATTTCGCTGAGGTAGAACCTTTGATGGATAACTTTATTTTAAATTCTATATTCACATTTCCTCTTAAAACCGAGTACAAACCTTATATTTTTGGAATCATCCGTCGCGTACAAATGGCTTTAGTTGAGTATCAAAATGGTCGTACTCTACTGCTTTTATATTTAAATGAAAGCCAAAAGAACATATCTTTATATTTTCAAGCGCTTTCTCATTTTGAAATAGCAGTTACACAATTATATCAGGCTTACGAATTTTGGAGAAAACTAGGAAAAAAAATAGAGTCAAAGGAAACGAATTTGTTTAAAACAGGAGACGGTAGCTCTCATGAAAAGCTTAATAGACTTTACAATATTAGCAAGCATCTTGAACCGTCAACTATACCGGAAGGAAATTTACATCATGTTTGGATTTCCAACAATGGTATTTGTGCAAGCGGAGTCACAATTTCGTTTACAGAGTTAGCAGAGCTTGTTAAAGAATACGTAGCTCTTGCTAATGCCTTTTCTAATCCAAATCAAGATTCAATTCCCTAACTAATCGATCGCGCTGGGCGAGCCGCTGCCCGCCCTACGCGAGATCCGTTTACTTGACAGCAAGCTCGATCGCACCCCCAACAAACTGCTCGTAATCCGCTAACAACCACGGAGGCAAACAAGTATTCGCATCCTGAACCCGCAACTGTCCAGCGCGACAATACAGCATCGCCGCCAACAAATTATTCACAGCTTTAGGCGTTCCAAACCCTTTACTCAACTCAGCAACCAACGAGTTAAAAAACTCGCGATCGCTCTCATTCAGCGGCTCGTTAATAAACCCGCTGCCCAACATTGCTTTGTAACCCTTGCCAAAATCGCTCCGGTATAAAAGTTCCAGTTGTTCCTCGGAAACGCTCAGCCACAAATCAGCCATTTGCTTGCGAATATGCCGCAGATCTGCTATTGCCAATTCAGCCGTCGGATCGATTTCATAGAGATTGACGGCAGCAGTTAATTGATTGAGAAACTGCGGCAGATAATCTTGTTTGACAAGTGTTGGTTCTGTTGTCGCGAATACGCTTTCAAACACCTTTTCGTAATCTTCATGCAACCACTGCGGCAAGCGGGTGCGAGCATCGGGAACCCGCATTTTTCCCGGAACAAAATACAGCATCGCACCCAGCAGAGCATTGATTGCTTGAGGCTGCACCAACCCTTGGCTAATTTCAGTCAATTTCTGCAAAAACTGCTGTTCGGCTTCAGTCATCGATTCTGCTTGCAAGCCGCAGCTAAGTATTGCTTGATATCCCTTGCGAACTTCTCCTCGGTAAAAACTTTCGAGTTTCTCTGAAGGAACAGTCAGCCAAAAATCTGCCATTTGTTTTCTAATTTGGCGGAGTTCCAAAACTACCGATTCGTCAGACGGATCGATGCGGTAAAGATTGACGCATCCTAACAGTTGATTCGCAAATTGCGGGGAGTGAATGTATTGAGCTAACAAGTCAGAAGTTGAATCAGACTTGACAGCGGCTTCAATCTCAAAAACTTGTTCGTAATCCTCAATTAACCAGTGCGGCAAACGGTTGCGAGCATCGGGAATTCGCATGGTTCCCGGCGGGAAATAGAGCATCGCGGCAAGCAAGGCGTTGACAGCTTTGGGATGCACTAATCCTTTGCTAATCTGGGTTAATTGCTGCAAAAACATTTGTTCGCTTTCCATCATCGGTTGACGTTGGAAGCCGCTATTGAGCAGGATTTTATAGCTGTTACCTGAAGCGCTTTTGTAGGCGGTTTCGAGGTTTTCGGGGGGAACGTTCAGCCAAAAATCAGCGATTTGTTTGCGGATTTGACGCAGTTCGGATATTGCTGAGATGTTTGATGAGTTTCTCTGATAAAGGTTGACGGTGTTCGAGAGAATCTCGTCGAAATCTGGCTGCTTGGGAATGCTATCCTGTAAGTTGCGCGATGCTTCCAGGTGGCTGGTTTGCCATTTGCCAAAGAGTTCTTGGAATAATTTGCCGATCGCCCCAGAGTATGCAACACTGTCAAAACAAGCCGGATTAGCTTGCATTTTCTGCTGAATTTCCTGCCGATAGCGCTGCCGAAGTTCAGGATTAGTGCCGAGAGTAACTGCTAGTTGAATGTAAGATGCTTCGCTATTGGCAATTAAATCGGGCATAGAGAGCGATCGTACCACCGCCGCCCCCATTCTCGATCGCAAAGTATCGCCATCCCTAACCACCGTTGGAAGTCCCACCTCTAACGGATCTACAAGAGAAGTAGTCCCCGCATAGGGATAGGAATCCAAATAAACATCCCCCAACTTCAGAACTTCTTTAACATCCGCACGGTTAGGAAAACTCTTCAACACCCGCAAACGATTACTCTCAATGCCATACTTAGCAAAAACGGCTTTCATATTATTCACAAAAGCCCCTCCCGGATAATGGTTAGTCCAGCTAGGGCCAAAGGGCATTAAAAACAGCACGGAATTAGGAACAGCCGCCATAATTTTCGCCCATGTTTCCCTTAACTCCGGCACTAGCTTATACAAATTCGCACTCGAAATAAAGACAACCGATTCCTCGGAAATGCCGATACTATTTCTGGTGAAATTAACGTTAGGAGTATAAGGTTCTAGGGTATAACTAAAACAGCAGCCAGGCCCTTCAATAGTTGCTAATTGCTCGCGATAATGCTCCTGTCCTTCCGGTGCAGGTTCCATCAACTTACCAGCAATGTAATAGTCAATGTGTCGCATTCCTGTGGTAACGGGAGAATTAAAACAGGTAGTTTGTACCCGCGCCAATCGATGCAGCGCCAGTAAACTAATCGGATGAGTAACCGCAGTAATATTGGTAGCAATCAGCAGAATATCTAAGTCATCAGCGCGGATTGTCTGAACTTGACTTTGCAAGTCATTAGACAGTTTAACCAGTCTGTCAGCGCGACTCTGACAATACTGTTCTAGCTTATTCCCGTCGAGATTGAGAGCGTATAAAATAATTTCAAATTGCTCTCGATTCAGATATTCAAAAGCTGGCAAGGTAGCGAAAGTTTCCGTCATAGCCCCGAAATGTTTAGTCAGGACACCAAGGCGAATTTTCGGTCTATTCGCAGGTCTAGCCGGAAAAATGCAATCAATCGCAGCGCCACGATTTTTCGTGGCATATTCAATAATATCCGCCCGCTTTGTGTATATATCCTTGAGATTTTCACTATTGAAGTACAGAGGAATAAAGTTAGCGCTTTGGGTGAAGAACGAGGCGATTTCCTGCCACACTTGTGAGTTTTGGTTCTTGAAGATATTTCTATGCAAATAACTGACCCATCCCTGCACATACCGACAATAATTGTCAGCTTCTCCTATTTCTTGAAAGAGAGTAGGCGCAGCAAACATAAATTTGAGATAGTCCTTGACAAACCAATTAGGTATAACTGCATTTTCATAGTTCAGCAGTAACTGATCTGCACGACGATAGAGGGCGGCTGCTAGTAGGTAGTTAATATCTTTGGGATTTTTAACTCCCTGGGATAGATGTGCTGCTAGTCGATCCATAACAGTCTTTTCGGCATCTGTCAGCGCTTCATCTTTGATATTGCTGTTTAGCAGTAGCTGATGCGCCTTACCTGCATCACCGCCATAGGCACTTGCCAGTTGTTCTGCGGGCAGATTCAGCCAATAATTGGCAAGTTGTTGCCGGGATTGGCGGAGGTTAGCGAGGTTTACTTCATTAGCTTGGTCTTTTTGATACTCTCCCACATATTGGGACAGCAAAGTTAAAAATTGTTCGGGTTTGTTAAATTCAACTAATTCATTAGCTATTAAATTGCCGTGTTGCTGCAAAATTTGCTGTGACCAACGCACTTCTTCGGGTTTGTAAAGTTGAGAGTGGAGGTGAATAATTGTGGCTCTCATTAAGTCTAATTTTGGGCGATCTCCAGCCATTTTTTGGGTTCGGCTAGATCCGTCGCCGTGCTGCCTGTAATAGAGATAAGGCTTAGGTAATCGATCGCCTAACCAGCCTTTTTCATAGGCAGAAATCCAAAATTCCCAATCTTCGCATCCCAGCTTCATCACTTGTTTCAAGCCACCTACTTGCTCGTAAATCTCCCTTCTAAAGAGCGAAGTAGCAGGGGCTTGATTGTCTCTCAAAAACCGATTGGCATCAAAGTCACCGTGAACAACTAAATCGCAGTTGGCTCCGAAGTGCTGCACATCTGTATAGACAAAACCAACCTTTGGTTTTGCTAATAAAATTTCCACGCACTCCTCGATAAATTTGGGATGAAGTTTATCATCAGCATCTAGGAATAAAATAAACTTTCCTGACGACTGCTGAACGCCAACATTTCTCGAATCAGCGGGTCCCGTGTTGGCTTTATCTATGAGGCGAAGCGATTTTTGAGGATACAGTTTAATTAAATATTTTCCCAAGTTGCTGGTATCATCAGTGCTGCCATCATTGACAATTATGCACTCCCAGTTTGGATAAGTTTGACTGACAACACTTTCCACAGCTTCTCTGAGTAAAGTTGCGTGATTGTAGCAGGGAATGATGACGCTGACGAGTGTTTCTGCGGAGGTGCGGTAGGGCATGGCATTTAGCTGAGATGGAGAGAGTGAAACAGGTACTGTAGTGGCTGGTTTTACACCTCGGCGAGTGATCCCATATTCATTCCATATTTGCCGAGTTTCTTGGTACGATATGGGCGATGAATGTTGCAAACCTTGTTGATTTTCGTAGTACAAGCCGAGAATTTCTGGCAAGTGCACAATGTTTTCGCTTTTGCCAATCCGCAGCCAAAATTCGTAATCGCCAGCCGCCGTAAATTCGCTTCGGAAATAGCCGTATTTTTCGTGCAGCGATTTTTTCCACATCGGCTGGGGGCCAATAATGCAGCGCCGTTCGAGTTCGCTGTAGTCAAAGGCTGGCCAATTCCAGCCCTGTTCGGCTTGGGTTTTGGCAAATATATCGTTGGCTGTGCTGGTGATTAATTGATCTGCATAAACCAGACTTACTTCGGCGTTTTCGTCCAAGTATTTCGCCATAATTTCTAGGGCATCGGGGCGATGTCTGTCATCGGTATTAGCATTAGTCATGTAAGCTCCGCGCGACATCTTAATGCCTCGATTCCAGGCTGCATATAATGTCTCGCGGTCAGAAGTGCGATCGTACACAATATTCGGATATTTCGCTTGAAATTCCCGCACAACAGACTGTTCATTTTCTTGGGAACCGCTATCAATTACTATGATTTCGAGTTGGCTTTGTTTGTACAGCGTTTGCTCTACCAAGTCCTGTAAGCAGCCGCGGATAAATTTTTCGGAATTGTAAGTAGAAACGATCGCAGATACTTTAAAAGCCGACGGGACAGGCTGGGAGCGCTCAACTGCAGAGCGCTGTAAATTGATTGGGTCGCTAGTTTCATATCTAATTCTCTGCTGATTTTTGTCAATTACTTGCACAGCTTGCACAGCGACACTTGTTAGTTCTGCTTGTAACTGATTGGGATTATTTGACAGCATTTCCTGAAATTTCCGCGATAAATCAGGCTGGAAAAATCCTGTAAAGTGAATTCCCATCTTTTGCCAAAAATCGTTTATGTAATTCACCTGGTGTTTGAGATGATACGCGATCGCAGTTTCTAAATATTTGACAGTCAACCCTTTTTGCTGAGCCATCAGCGGTATCCACAAATCCCACCAAGGAAGACCTAGACAGAATTGGGAATCAGGAAACTGTTTTAATAATTCCTTGTCAAAGAAGAAGAAATCAAACCCCTTAGCATAAATTTCTCCCGCTGCTTGTTCAGCGGAAGAATCAACATCAGTTCGCGAACCAAAAACTACGGCATTTTCAGCCTGTTTGCATATAAATGAAATCAAATCGCCATCGGCTTCCAAGCGGATATCTGAATTAACAATTCCGCAGATTTTTGTACCGCAATCGCGCAAATAAACAAACAGATCGTCAAGATACACTAACGGTCTTCCAGCCTCTGCCCGCGCGTCGCGTTTTACCTCATGAAAAGTAACATTTTCATAGATTGGCTGCAATTGGCTAATTTCTTCCCGGCTATTGAGCGAAACAGCATCAAATCCAAGCGATCGCCAGCTTTTTACAGCCGCCCGCTGATTTTCTATATTTCCCGGTGCAATACTCGTTAATATTGCTACACTGTTCCTGTTGTTTGCCGGCGATATCCTCAAACTAAAATTATCAGGATATTGAGGGCTGACTGTGGTTTTGACATAAAAAGCATCCCCCCAAGATGGATGAGATGGAGAAGCTACTGCTACTCGTTGAAAGCCATAAACCCTTAGAAAATCATCCACTTGGTCGATTAACGCGCACCCTTCATACAGTTCTTCGCAATTAACTTCTGTACTGATTGCATCAATATATTTTAGAGTTTCCTTCGCCCCTTGCAAAGCCAAAAGTTCTGCACCTTGAATATCAATAACCAGGATATTAAACTCCGATGAATCCAGTCGGCTTTCTTGCAGTAGCGAGTCAAGAGTTCTCGACGGTAC
Organism: Microcoleus sp. B3-A4; assembly: GCF_036705385.1. Classification (NCBI taxonomy): domain Bacteria; kingdom Bacillati; phylum Cyanobacteriota; class Cyanophyceae; order Oscillatoriales; family Microcoleaceae; genus Microcoleus; species Microcoleus sp. B3-A4. The sequence goes on from NZ_JAUBUI010000037.1 coordinate 49,788, forward strand.
AGTTACTTGATTAACCTCCACCATCCCGGGGTAAATTTCCTTGTGAAGCTTTAGCGGCAGAATGCTGCTGCTCATATCGTGGGAATTCACCCGCAAATTAACTGTGCCGTTTTGGTTGCTGACAGCACAGTTTGCCAGCCACACATTAGGTATCCCTGCTATATTCGCTTTTAACCTTTCAAAGACAGACGGATTAGCTTCCACAAATAGCACTTTTTGGGCGCCCATCACTTGATATTCCTGTATTTCTTGCCCTTCGTGAGCGCCTATGTGGAGTACACCTCGCGGGGCAATAGAGTATTGCTGGCAAAGCTTCTGTAAGTCGAGATACCCAGAAGTGAGAGCTACTTCATTTGATAATTTAATGTCCATTGTTCTTAATTATTGTTATTTCCCACCAGTGAAAGCCAAAATTAAGACCTTTGTTAACCGTCAATCTTAAACTTTGACCTTTTACAGGATTATTTTATGGAGCGCCCAAGCGCTGACGCTTAAACTTTTTGAGTTGTTGCCTGTTTGGAAACAGGCACATCGTCTGCCGTAGCCTGTGCGGTATCAGAGCGATCGCACTGCTATTTCTCCAAGGCTTATTCACAGTTATACGCCAAATCTTCTCCCTAAACAGGAATGGTGGCGATCGCCACCACTTTTGATAATCTTGACAAATTATGCCTTATAGTGTACTAAGAAACCCAAAAATTACGACAACACCCGAATCTCCTGACGCCGCCGAGGGCTGTTCCGTTCCCGCGACCTGAGACCGCCACAGCATGGCCGGGATTCCTCACCACACAAAAACAAGTTACAATTACGTTAAGATTGATGAACATAAATAAAAATTCCCAAATCACAGGGACTAAAAATTAGGAGGATCGACCTCGGTGAATAAACGGTGGAGAAACGCTGGCCTGTACGCACTGCTGGCTATTGTAGTCATTGCCTTAGCAACGGCTTTTTTTGACAAACAGCCCCCAAGCCGCGAAGTTTGGAAGTACAGTCAATTCATTCAGGAAGTCGAAGGCAAGAGAGTAGACAAAATAAATATCAGTTCCGATCGCAGCAAAGCCCTGGTCACAGCCCAGGACGGCAACAAGGTACTCGTTAACCTGCCGAACGACCCCGAACTGATCAACATCCTGACCAAAAATAACGTAGATATTTCAGTTCTGCCCCAAAGCGACGAAGGCTTCTGGGTAAAAGCCCTCAGCAGCCTGTTCTTCCCGATTCTGCTTTTGGTCGGACTGTTTTTCCTGGTGCGACGCGCGCAAAACGGGCCCGGCAACCAAGCCATGAACTTCGGCAAATCCAAAGCTAGAGTCCAAATGGAGCCACAAACTCAGGTGACTTTCGGCGACGTGGCCGGCATTGAACAAGCCAAGCTAGAGCTCGCAGAAGTCGTGGACTTCCTGAAAAATGCCGATCGCTTCACCGCAGTCGGAGCAAAAATCCCCAAAGGCGTGCTGCTGGTCGGCCCTCCTGGAACTGGCAAAACCCTGCTCGCAAAAGCAGTTGCTGGAGAAGCTGGCGTTCCCTTCTTCTCGATTTCCGGTTCAGAATTTGTGGAAATGTTCGTGGGTGTCGGTGCTTCCCGCGTCCGCGACTTGTTTGAACAAGCTAAATCGAACGCTCCTTGTATCGTATTTATCGATGAAATTGACGCCGTAGGCCGCCAGCGGGGCGCTGGTTTGGGCGGTGGTAACGACGAACGGGAACAAACCCTGAACCAGTTGCTAACAGAAATGGACGGCTTTGAGGGCAATACTGGCATCATTCTGATTGCTGCCACGAACCGCCCCGATGTACTCGATGCGGCGCTGCTGCGTCCAGGTCGCTTCGATCGCCAAGTTGTAGTGGATCGCCCCGACTTCGGAGGCCGCCTAGAAATTCTCAACGTTCACGCCCGCGGCAAAACTTTGTCGAAAGACGTGGACTTGGAAAAAATCGCCCGCCGGACACCCGGTTTCACCGGTGCGGATTTGTCCAACCTACTCAACGAAGCAGCAATTTTAGCCGCCCGTCGCAACTTGACCGAAGTCTCGATGGATGAAGTCAACGATGCGATCGACCGCGTGCTCGCTGGCCCAGAAAAGAAAGACCGCGTGATGAGCGAAAAGCGCAAAACCTTAGTAGCTTACCACGAAGCCGGTCACGCTTTAGTCGGCGCGCTGATGCCCGACTATGACCCCGTGCAGAAAATTAGCATTATCCCCCGCGGCCGCGCTGGCGGTTTGACTTGGTTCACACCCAGCGAAGATCGGATGGATTCTGGCTTGTATTCTCGCTCTTACTTGCAAAATCAAATGGCGGTAGCTTTGGGCGGCCGCATTGCTGAAGAGATTGTATTCGGCGAAGAAGAAGTAACGACTGGTGCGTCGAACGACTTGCAGCAAGTGGCAAGAGTAGCGCGGCAAATGGTGACTCGCTTCGGAATGAGCGATCGGCTAGGCCCTGTAGCTCTCGGTCGCCAACAAGGCAATATGTTCATGGGTCGCGATATCATGGCCGAACGCGATTTCTCCGAAGAAACTGCAGCGACGATCGACGATGAAGTGCGTTTGTTGGTAGAGCAAGCTTACCGCCGCGCTAAAGATGTACTCGTCGGCAACCGCCACGTCCTTAATGCTTTGGCAGATATGCTAGTGGAAAAGGAAACGGTGGATGCGGATGAATTGCAAAATTTGTTAGCTAATAGCGATGTGAAAATGGCGACGATCGCCTAATCAATTTTGGATTTTGGATTTTGGATTTTGGATTTTCCAGGAAATCTAAAGTTTGAAATCGATAATTGGGGTGATTCTGGAAATGTCTGGAATCGCCCCGATTTTTTTATGAGTGCGATCGCTCGGTTTTAGATTTTAAATTTTGGATTTGAGATTTAATCTCAAGAATGACCAAGCAATCAGACCTTCAACATACCCTTTTCCTCAAGCTGGCGCTTAACTTCTCCCCAGGGAAATATTCTTTCATCTTTTCTATATTCAATAATCCGACAGTCCTCAACATCCTCCCACAGTTCGTCTGGGTACTGGAAGTCAAGCAGCACCGCGACTTTTTACCCTTGAGAGTCCACTAAAAACAGAAAGTCGATCGGTTCGCCACATTCAGCCAGAACCTCCGCCAAAAATTCGCTGTGTTCTTTGAGATCAACAATTGCAGCCGTTTTGTTGCCTAGATTTTTAGTTAAAAATTGAACGTGGATCATATTGTAATTTGGCATATATCGAAGTTAGTAACTTGTATTAAAATTATATGCGAGTCAGAATGAGACAAGTTCCCAATTCGGGAGCCTTCCCAAATCTAAAATCTAAAATTTCCAATTGTATGAATCAATAATACAACTTCCCAATCCGGGAGCGTTCCCAATTCTAAAATCTAAAATCTAAAATCTAAAATCTAAAATCTAAAATTGTATGAATCATCAATCTTGGTTGACACAACTCAAAAAACACCGCGCGATCGCAGTTATCCGTTCCTCCGAAAAAGAACTCGCTCGGCACATGGCATCATCGGTAGCAGCCGGAGGAATTCAGTTTATTGAAATTACTTGGAATACCCACAAAGCCGCTGAAGTAATTGCCGAACTGCGCTCGGAATTCCCTAGTTTTAGTATTGGCACTGGCACTTTATTAAACTTAGAACAGTTGCAACAAGCAATAGATTGCGGCGCTCAGTTTCTGTTTACTCCCCACACTGATTTAACTATGATTAAAACAGCAGTTGATGCCGCAGTGCCGATCGTCCCCGGTGCTTTTTCTCCCACGGAAATTGTGACCGCGTGGCAAGCAGGCGCTACCTGCGTTAAAGTGTTTCCGATATCGGCTTTGGGAGGCGCGGCTTACCTGAAAAGCCTGCAAGGCCCCCTGGGAAACATTCCTTTAATTCCCACTGGCGGGGTGACGCTGGAAAATGCGAAACTATTTATTGAGGCCGGGGCGATCGCCGTTGGTTTAGCCGGAGACTTATTTCCTAAACACTTAGTGGAAAATCGCGATTGGCGCGCGATCGTCCAAATTGCACGAGATCTTACCCAAAACTTAACAACTTGTTAAGCCCTGTTTCCCAATCCAATATTTCAAATCTACAATCTAAAATAGGACAAGCCCATCTAAAATCTAAAATCTAAAATCTAAAATAGTACGAGGTGTGAGAAATGAACAGCATTATCAACTCAACTTACTTCCGTCGCGCTGGAACTTTCTGTGCCGGCTGCGCCCTCACTTTTGCTACATTCTGCGGCGGTTCAATGACCGCATTTGCCAGCGAACAGCACGACATAATTGCCAATAAAATTATGCTTTTGCAGCAATCCAGCGAACGCTGGATTGAAATAGATTTGTCAAGACAAAGGTTAATAGCTTGGGAAGGAAATACACCCGTTTACGCGGTGATTATTTCCAGCGGCAAATCATCGACTCCCACCCGCACGGGAACCTTTGCCGTTGAAACCAAACACCGCGTTACTAGAATGACTGGGCCGGACTACGACGTGCCCGACGTTCCCTATACAATGTATTACGACGGAGGCATGGCAATTCACGGCGCTTACTGGCACAATTTGTTTGGCAATCCCGTTACTCACGGCTGCACAAATGTAGCTGTCAATCACGCTAAATGGCTATTTGAATGGGCCTCGGTGGGAACACCCGTGGTAGTGCACAAATCTCAGGTTTAGGGAGTTGGGAATTGGGCATTGGGCATAGTCGAACATTATTAGAACTTATGCACCGGTGGTCAGAAACCGGGTTTTTTGGCGAAATACTGCGTTACAGCCGTAGATTCGGTCAAAAACCCGGTTTCTTCGATCGGAGTTCATCAGTTCTGGTTTTTTTAGCTTGCTTACTTCATTACTGCCTTCAAGTACAATCCCAATTATATAAAACCTCACTAAAATCTAATTCTCTGAGTGCTGATTCATCACTAAAAAAGTTACCGACACCACTGTCTCCCCATATGATCTGTACTGTATCATTGCCATCGCTATCCATTTGGAATAGAAGAATGTCTAGCTTTTGTTTTTGCTCAGAGGTACTACTATATTTTCTTACGTCGTCTTGTGTAAAATAAGGATAACCACCTATTTTATGACCAAAGGAATGCGATATTTCTCGGTACTCATCCTCAATTTCATGGTTCATAAATAACTCATCGATTTCCGAGCCTAAAAGTTCTGTAAATTGGTAGTCATTGGTACTAATCGGCGCATATTTTTTAGTAAATTGCAAGCTGCAACAGCCATCCACAGGAAAAGCTTCTGGTTTCGGCAAAAAATCATAATTGGTAATAATGTTTTCAACTTTGAAGTCTGGCTGAGGAAAATAGATTATTTTGAATTTGTCTTCGATTGTATGATTGTCTGCATTAGCAGAATTGTCCAAATTTAAACCATATAGGTCATCGTCAGCTATATAGAACTGTAAGATCCCCCGATCGGGAAAACCATCTAAAGGCGGTATTTCATCAAAGTTGAGTTGCGCTAGCAAAAATAAATATTTACCGTCACAAGTTTTGGGATATTCAAAGCCTTTAGGTAAATAAGGAAATCCCCCAAATTTACTCTGCCACCAATTAACGTCATCATTATTCTGGGTTTGAATTTCGATGTAAGGTTTAATGGTAGCTTCGATTCTGTCGCGATACTTTTCTAGTTCTGGAGAGAGTGAACATTCTAGTTTGTAGTTCATCTGCTTTTAACAATTTGTTTTGAACGCAATCAGTAGGGTGCGCCGAAGCGCACCTTACCTGTAAAACCTATTCTTAACTTAGCTGCACGACGGGTTTATCCTCTAACAAAGTTTCATTTGTCAGCAAATCTTCCACGGTAATTCGCAAAAAGCGCTGTTCGTCAACGCGGAAGAAGATTTTGATGCGATCGCTCCCCGGATACCCAGGCGGCGTCAATTGAGCGATGCTGCGTGCTCCTTCTTTATCATTTAAGGGCTGTACCGATGTTCGGCCTGCGAGTTGGCGAGTAATTAGCCTGTCGCCGTCAAAATATATCTCCGTGCCGCCAGTTTCCGCTCCCAATTCGCCGATAATTAATTCTATACTCGGCTGATTTTCTAAAGAAGCCCCCAAGACTAATTCTACCGGTTCGCTCATCGGATAAGACTGGCCGGATTTGATTAAACTGTGCCAACTGTGGCAATTGTCGCGGCGGTTCCAGTAGCGAATTCCGTAACTGTGATAGAGAAAATCTTTGATTTCTAGCCCTTGGCTCAGTTGCAGAGCACCTTGGGCGATCGCCTCAAAGGGTTTGTCGCACCGAATTTTTGCCGGATCGAAATATTGCTGCACCCAACGCCCGACAGCGGGAATTTGTACAGTACCGCCAACTAGCAAAACTGCGTCGATGTCGCCAATTTCTAAGCCTTGGCGCCGCGCTTGCTGCAATACTTGATTCATGCACTCGTCGAGTTTGTCAAAAAACTTATGTTCAGCGAGGATAGATTCAAAACGAGTTCGGTCTAATTCTAATTCGTAACTCTCAAAATTTTCGTCATCAAAATAAACCTCAACTGCCTGATTCACCAAAGACAACTGAATCTTTAACCGTTCTGCCAATCTCGTTGTAATGGGAGATTTTGCCAGCCCTTTTGTTTGAACAAAATAATCAACCAGCCAATTATCAATATCAGAACCGCCTAAATTTTGTCCGGCTTTAGCCAAAACCCGGGCAACTTTTGTTTTTTGTGCTGAAGATTCAGCTAATAGCTTTTCGCCCCACTTCAGGATAAAACCGAGGGGCTTTTTGTCGGAGGAAGCGTCCAAACGCACCAAAGAAAGGTCTAGAGTTCCGCCGCCGAAATCAATGACTAACAGATTTTCGCGATCGGCCAAACCGTAACCCAAAGCAGCCGCCGTAGGTTCGTCTAACATCCGCACCTGTTCTACTCGCAGAGATTGTGACACTTTGCCCAACCAATGGCGGTAAGCTTCAAAACTATCTACCGGTACAGTAAAAATCAAAGAATCGATCGGCAAAGGCAGTTCGCGAATTGAGTTCACAATTTGGCTCAAATACCACTCACCTACTTGTTCAAAAGTAATAAGTTGCCCGTCAAGTTCCGGCACAAAACCCTGAACAGAAGTGCCAATTCCCCGCTTAAAATTGCGGAAAAACCGAGAATCTCCACTCAAATCAAGGCCTCTGTCGCGTACTTGCTGACCGAGTATTACTTTATTTGCCACAGCGTCCTCAACGTAGAGTAAACTGGGAATTAGGGGCGGGTTTTGAGCCGAGATTGCCGACAATCCCGGTAATTTCAAAGTTTCGGGCTGCTGGAGGACTTGATTCCAGCGAGCGACGACGGTGTTGCTAGTTCCAAAATCAATTGCGATCGCCATTCAGCCAAAATACACAGCTACGAGGGATTAAATCATATTATGGTATTTGGAGCCCCAAATGCAAATAGACGATCAAATTCTGCTTGGATAAATACTTTGTTGCAATCAAAACTGCTTTAGTGGCGGAGTCTTCCATTTTGTGCAACTGCATATTTTTCGTTGCAACAAATAAGCGCCACTTTTATAATAGTTACAAAACTCATACCATTTTAGATTTTAGCTTAAAAGCTTTGGAATAAGTGACTGCATAAGGGTTTGGAGTACGGATCTACAGTTGCATTTTTTTTTAAAGTGGTATCACCTGTCCGCCGCCGCCAAGCTTTTACCTTTGATATCAATCCTATTTTCAAAGGAAGCGTGAAAAATGCTGGATATGGGCGATCCCAAATCAGCACTATTGGCTCTAACACTGCTTGTCCCTGCGGCTAGTATTGGTATCATAGCAGCCTTGTATAGAACCCATTTGAGATCTAGGAAGCTAGCCTCTTAATCATCTACCTAATAAAACAAAGATTCATCTTGGCAGTTGCATTATCTAAGGTTGTCTCGAAGTGTTTGATGAGAATTTTACACCTTTCCATCCAAGAATTGGAGCGCTCGATGACCCACCTCGCTTTAACTGGCACAAATCCCGATTGTCCTTGAGCTTCTTTTTGTTTTTTTGAAGGTTTTTCCGAGAGTTCAAACGTAACCGTTCAGGGGGGATAGAAGAGAAATAGCCCAAAAAGGGGAGAAAATCTGATAAATTAAGTGACATGGAAGA
>NZ_JAUBUI010000038.1:0-57720 GCF_036705385.1 Microcoleus sp. B3-A4
CAAATGCTAAAACTTCGTTGTGCTTACCTCAACGACCTCTTGGCCATTTGAGGCTTTTGCAAAACCGGGATGCTCCCCATCTCGTCAGAGTAGGACGTTTCCCAAATGAAACTAGAAGGAGATTAAAAACGATTGAAGGAAAAATAATTACAGCTTTTGGAGTTAAAGCAATAGGTCAAGTTAAATAATGAAATTTAAATAACATTGAAAAAAGTCAAAAGTAAGAAAGCTTTCAGTAAAAACAATTTTTTTTACTTTTGGCTTTTGACTTTTGACTTTTAGCACATCGAGTATTCCACTCAAAACTCAAAACTCAAAACTATTAAGGCGCTGCTGCCGCCCTGCGGTTGGCAACAATCAGATTAGCCTGATACTCTGCCGCTTTTTGCTGAGCCTTTTGATAGTTAGGGCTGGTTGACGGTACGGCTCTCATGAGCTTAACCGCTTGCTGCCACTCGCTTGCTACTGCGATCCACTCATTTTGAGACTGAGCCTTCTGGGCCGAAATTGCTGCCTTCTGAGCTGTGTTAACGGCTTCCCTCCAAGAGTCAGGCTTAGGCGCGGCGGCTTTTGGTGCAGGAGAAGCTGGAGATGGGCTTGCTGGCGCAGCAGCAGTGGGAGCGGGTTTTGGTGCAGGGGAGGCTGCCTGTGGGGTGCCAGGAGATGCGGCTGGAGAGGATACAGCGGCTTTAGAAGGGGGAGATGAGGGTTGGGGGGAGGGGGAAGCAGCTTCCGGGGCGATGGGTTCTGGGTTCGAGTCGCCGAATGGGAAAGTTTTAGTAAAGAAAAGCCCTGCGATCGCCGCCAGAGGTACTAAGATACCCACAGGTATTACCCATTTGGGAAATTGTTTTTTCGGAGGCGGGGCTTGATCTTCGTCTTCGTCTTCGTCTTCCTCGTCGTCATCTCGATCGAATTCTCCTTCTTGATAATAGTCTCCGCCTTCGGGTTCGACATCATCTAAACCTACAGAGTCGTCAGGCATTCCACTATCCAAGGGGTAAGGCATGGGCTCGGCTGGCATCAGATCAATTTCATCTTCCCACGCAGGCGATCCGTCACCTGTTCGACGCCCGTAAACCTTTACAGTGTGAATTGATTCGAGTCCCAGCTTCGTCATGCCGGTGCGGATGAAATCGACCAATACCATTTGATCCGGTACTTTGTCTGCCTCCAGAATTATGTGGAGGCAGCCGTTGTCCCGCGTCACATCGGCGTTGATGCCTTTGGGTTTGAGTGTACGGTTGATGCTAGATGCGATCGCTTTTGGATCGCCTTGCTTGAGCAGTTCCCGCGGGTTCTGTTGTGTCATGGGTAGCGCTCTTTTTTTGGGGGGGGTGGAGAGCCGGCAAATAATATTAACCGATCGGCATTCGGCGGACAATATTTATTTACCACATTAACTTCTACTTTGGCATTCTGAGAGTATTTCTAGTCTCTATTGACCTTTTGGCCCGCGCTCCAGCATCAAGCACATAGCCGCTATCGAAATTTGTTGTAAAAATTTACAGTAAGGGGCAGATCCTGTGCCCTGTCGCGCATCAGCGAAACAAGCTAGAAAGTTCTATAACTTTGGTTTGCAGGGTTGAGATTTCTTCCCGGCCCCGCTTTAAAGAAGCTTCTAACTCTAGCAGCAAAGGCAAACTTTTTTGCAGTTTTTCTAGGCTGGCGTTCTTGACTTCTTGACGAAAATAGTATACTCGTTTGGGATTGCCGAGGTCTAGAGCTTGAGCAATTTTATCATCGCGATCGCCGGCTTGGATCATCGCTTTTACCCACAGCCAAATCCGAAACTTACCAGTCAAGCCAGCCACAATCCTTAAACCCGGCTCGTTGCGCGCCGTTAAGCCGGTCAATAAATCCAAAGCGGCGGAGGTATTGCCCTCGCGAATCGCATCGGCTAGCTGGAAGGTATTCTGGGCGTGACAGTGCACCAGTGCGGCAACTTCCTCCGGGTTCAGAGGTTGGCTGCGGTTGCCAGCAAACAGGAGCAATTTTTCAAGTTCGCTGTATAGCTGGCGGGTATCGCTGCCAATCGATTGGGCCAAAAGTTCGATCGCTGTGGCTGTCAATTTTACGTTCATTTCGTCGGCGACTTGGCGCACTCGCTGGGCTAATTCTTTGTCATTCCAAGGCGGAATCGGTGAAAATTCCCGCACTTCGGTGGCCGACTTGACGAGTAACTTGGTAGACTTGAGCCGGCTGTCAGGTTTTTTGACTGCTGTCAGCAGTAGCACGGTGGTGGGGGGAATCACTGGCAGTGTTCGTTCCAATTGGGCCAACAGTTCTGGAGAACACTGCTGCGTTACAGTCGTATTTGCCAGCCAGACAAAACGGCTGCCGGTACCGAAGGCGGGCGTTAACGCTCGATCGAGTCCTTCAACCACAGCGTCGGCTCGATCGGCAATAATCTTGTCATAGTTAAAACTAGCCCAGTTGGGGTCGAGGACTGTTTGGCGCAAACTTGTCACAGCCTGCGCGATCGCAAAGTCGTCTTCCCCCCAAAACAGGTAAATTTGCATGAAAAACGCTCAGTAGCCCAAAAAATCAGAGTTGCAGGTTCCCCAAGTCCAACATATCCTGAATTGGACTGTTGGATGCCCGCACCATAATATAAAATTTGGTGTGGGAGTTTGTCACCGCGAGGAAATCAAGATTGGATGATACTTATCAAGCTTACGTAAATCGGGTGGCGCGAATGACGCTGCTGGACTCCTACAAGTCCCAGGTGGAACACATTCAGGAATCTCCAAAATTTAAGCCCGACGAAGCAGGCCGGAGAACTCCTGTACCTTTTCCAGGTTATTCAGTGATTACGCCCCCTGCGGAGGAAGATGCAGAAAATGCTGCATTTTATAGTAATTTGCACTCGAGCCAACAACGGCTATTGCAGGAAATAGCGGAGGGTGCGCTCGTGGCACTGCCTCCTGATAGCTTCCATTTAACCGTAGCCGATTTGATTTGGAACAGCGCTTTTCGAGATGCCTCTGATAAAAATCCCGAATTTGAGGAGCAACTGCGCTCGCGCATGGCCGATCGTTTTGCCGCCTGCAAACCCTTAGCGGGCGGCGCTCCCATTCGCTGGATAGTGCTGGGGTTGATGGTGATGACTAGAGCTGTGGGTGTTTGTTTAGCACCGACGGACGAAAACTCTTACAAGCAAATTCTGGAGTTTCGCCGATCGATCTATCAAAATCCCGATTTAATGGCTTTGGGAATCGAACAGCAATATCATTTTACGGCACACATTACTCTGGCTTATTTTGGCGACACCGGCCCGAACCTAGACCGCGCTCGCTTGTGCGCTGTGCTGTCGGAGTTAAACGAGCAATGGCTGGACACGCCGCAAGAACTGTCCGTAAACCGAGTGGAACTGCGGAAGTTTGAGGACATGGCCACCTACCTCCGCCAACCGGAATGGCCTGTTTTTGAATTTTAACGAAGGAAGAGGGAAGAAGGAAGAAGGAAGAAGGAAGAAGGAAGAGGGAAGAGGGAAGAGGGAAGAGGGAAGAAGGAAGATTTTTTCCCATCTCCCACTCTCCCCATCTCCCACTCTCTCGCCCCCTCTCCCACTCTCCCACTCTCTCGCCCCCTCTCCCCTGTGATAATAGTCAGGATATTGCCTATTAAATGCTTTAATTATTTTTGTTTGACAGTAAAGTCAAGGAAAAAATTTATGAAAAACCAGGAAAAATCAGTAATTCTGGTTTTTTACTTTTTGCTTAAAAAGTGACAGTAAACGTTGTTGGTATAGGTTTAGATGGAGCTGTTGGGCTGAGCGAATCGGCGCGGCAGGTTGTAGAAATGGCCGCTCTGCTAATAGGCAGCGAGCGCCATTTGAGCTATTTTCCCCAGCACGACGGAGAGCGCTGGGCGTTGGAAGATTTGACCGAAGCAATTCTGGAAATTCGGCGCTGGTGGGCGACTGAAACCGAATTATATCCCTCTGCGGGGAGGGTGGAACCCCGCGATCGACCGATCGTAATTTTAGTGGCCGGCGACCCGCTGTTCTACGGCTGGGGAAAGTTGTTAATTGCCCAATTGCCGGCAGAAAAATTGACTTTTCACCCCCACGTCAGTTCTGTGCAGTTGGCTTTTAACCGCTTGCAAATCCCTTGGCAAGATGCTCATTTTGTTGGCTCTCAAGGACGTTATTTTGAGGAACTGACGGCAAAACTAAAACTGGGTGTCGAGAAAATTGCGGTGCTCGCGGACGAAACTCATACTCCGGCCGCCCTGGCAAATTTGGTCAAAGCTCTAGATTTGCCTACACGCTACGAATTTTGGGTTTGCGAGAATTTGGGTGCTGCTGACGAGCGGGTGGGCCTGCGTTCTCTGTCAGCTTTGCTGGGAGAGTCTTTTGCACCGCTGAGCGTGGTTGTGATGCTGCGGGAGTCCCCGCCGAGGGCAGAACCTTTGGATTTGGAAAAGTTGCCTTTGTTGGGCATTCCCGATGCAGCTTTTATCGGTTGTGGCGACAAGCCTGGTTTGACGGTTGAACGGGAAGTGCGGGTGTTGGTGCTGGGACAATTGGCTTTGCAACCGGGACAAGTTGTCTGGGATGTGGGTGCTGGTAACGGTTCTGTGTCGATCGAAATTGCTCGTTTATTCCCGCAATCTGAGGTGTACGCGATCGAACAAACGGTTTCTGGTACTTCTGCGATCGAGTTCAACTATGGCCGTTTTGGACTGCAAAATGTGTTCTCGATTTACGGAACCGCCCCGGAAATCTTGCACCGCTTGCGTCCTCCGCACCGGATTTTTATTGGCGGCAGTGGCGGAGGGTTAACTAAAATTTTGGGCGTTTGCGCCCTGCGGCTGCTTCCTGGAGGCTCGATCGTGCTGGCGTTGGATGCTTTGGAGGATATTGCTATTGTTTTGAGCTGGATGGGCGATCGGGTGCGCCGGGAACCGCACTGGAGTTACCGAATCGTGCAAGTGCAATTGTCGCGTTCTCTGCCTGGAGGAAATTCAACTCGTTTTGACGCGCTGAATCCGGTTTCGATTGTGACGATCGATCGACACTTGAATTAATGTCGGAATTTTTACCGCAGATTTAAGCTGATTAGCGCTGATTAACGCTGATTTGAGTCAGGAAGAGTAAGGTTGCGGTTGCTAGTAGCAATAAAATGCCGGCTGCACCTGCTAGCGGTTTCGCTGCTATTCCTGTAATCCATTCGGGTGCGCGGCCTGTCGGATTAATTGCGCCTTCTGTATCTACGGTAGTTATACCCCAAATCCAAGCTGCGTGAATGCCGATCGCCAATCCTAAACTGCCATTGTCGGCGATGCGGGCTAATGTTAAAACCATCCCCATCAGCCACAATCCTGGTAGTTGCGGTAGAGTTTCTTTGGCGGCCCAAATTAGGTGGGCGATCGCAAACATGAAACTGGCGATCGCTGCTGCGATTAGCACTGAGTAATCTTGCTGGAGGATTGTTTGCAAGCAGCCGCGAAAGATTAACTCTTCTGTGGCGCTAATCCACAGTGCTAATAACAGAGTCAGCAGACTAGCAGGGTTAAAAATTAAAGTCCAAAAATTAATTTTTTTTTCGCCTGTTTCGGTGGAATTTTCGCTTGTTTTTAGATCGATCCAACCTGCGGTTAATTGCAGACCGAATAAAATTACTAAGCTGATTATTCCTAATCCTAATCCCCGCATTAATGACATCAAAACTGCGGGTTGCCAATCCCAACCCCAGTTGGCAAAAGATGTGTTTTCAATCCAGCTTGTCGCCCATAAAATGAAGGGGACAATCACGTAGAGGGAAGCTAGTAAAGGTAGTTTTTTGTTCCCCAAGGGTTGGGGTGGATGCCATTTGAGGGCGATCGCCAGCACAATCGCTGCAGGAAGCCACACAACAATCCAAGTCAAGAAAAAGAAGATTATTTTGACAATTGCTGGTATTGACGGCGACATCAATTGCAGGTTGTTTATACTATTCCACATTTAATAGGTTGCAACTCTAATACTGTTGGCTGTTGACTGTTGACTACTGATTAATGACTAATGACTACTGACTACTGCCAACTGCCAACTGACTACTGCCAACTGCCAATTGATTACCGATCGAGCTTGCGCTGAATTTGCCTCAAAGATTGGTACATTTCGGGCAAGCGGTTGTAAACGGCTGCGGCTTTGAGAAATAGTTTGTGGGGAATTGCTGGAACGCCCGTTACGATCGCACCTGCGGGCACATCGCTGTGAATTCCGGCTTTAGCAGTGGCGATCGCCCCATCTCCGATTTTGGCTTGATTAGCAATTCCCACTTGGCCTGCCAAAATTACATTGTTGCCAATTCTTACCCCGCCGGCCATGCCAACGTGAGCGGCAAAGGCGCAATTTTTCCCTACTTGACAGCCGTGACCTACGTGTACTAAATTGTCGATTTTTGTATTTTGGCCGATGCGGGTTTCTCCGACAGCGGGCCTGTCGATCGTGCTGTTGCAGCCAACCTCAACGCCCTCTTCTAATACAGTGCAGCCAGACTGCTCCATTTTCACCCATCCTGTGGCTGTCGGCACGAACCCAAAACCTTCGCTCCCGATCGCCGCACCGCTGTGAATCATGCAATTTGCCCCGATGCGAGTACGTTCGTGAATGACACAGTTAGCGTGTAACACCGTACCTTCGCCAATTACCGAATCTGGGTAAATTACGACATTTGGGTGAATGCAAACGTTGCTGCCAATTTTGACTTTTGCTTGAATAACGACGTGGGGGCCGATATAGACATTTTCACCAATTTCTGCTGAGGGGTGAACGACGGCTGAAGGATGAATTTCGGATGCTGGGCGAAACGGTTGATAGAAAATGGCGATCGTTTCAGCAAACAGCAATCGCGGATCTGCTGCGGCAATCCAAGCAATGTTGCGATCGGTACATTGAGCTTGGAGGCTTTCATCTAAGGGTAAAATTAAAGCCGAAGCATTTGTAGTGGCTGTATGAACGGCAAATTTAGCACCTTCTATATAACTGATTGTGCCCGATGGAGCTTCATCAACAGGGGCCGCGCCTGTAATTTCCGGATCGGTAGCAACCGAGGCTGTGAGGGTGCGACTGGTGGCTGAGTTAAGTTTTTCTACTATTTCACTAAACTTCATCTATAAAAATTTGTTGTTAGCACAGATGGATCATAGTTAAAATTACCAGCTTTGGAGCACGATCTGAGCAGTTGCCATTTAAAAAACAAAAACCCCGGTTTCTTTAAGAAGTCGGGGTTGTAGCGCTCGATTATTTTTGGCAATTATTTTACAGAAACTGCATCTACGTCAACGGTGCTGCCGTTGGCTTCAGAATAATTGGCACCCGTGGCTTCGGATGCAGAAGCTGTCTCTGTTTGGCGAGATTTAAAGTAGTCGATCGCCATTTGTGAAACTTCGGAAATAAGCAAGACTGCGATCGCCACATCGTCAATTTGTCCGATGACGGGGAGAAAGTCTGGGGCAATGTCGATCGGGCTTACCAAATATGCCAGGGTTCCCAGAATAATCCACCAGCGGTATTTGGGGTTGCGGAGGGTGTCGCGGTACCAGTTGTAAACAGATTGTATAGAAAAGTTCATGGGGTTGTCCTCTACTTAATATTTTCTATCTTGACAAATTGTCGCTCGAAATGCTTGTGGAGATATCCCCCCTAGGGTTGGCAAGAGACTTCTACCTGGGAGTATAGGGAATTGGGGAGGGAGAAGTTGTCAAGCTGTGTGGAAAGGGCGGGGACTCTTGACAACGCGCCTACAGAAACCTGGCAGATGAAAGCCGATAGAATTAAGCTGTGTTTATCTGGGTTTATCTGCGGTTAAAAAAACATTCATATTGTTGACGGTAGATTCGGAATCTATTACTTTTATATCGTGATTAAAGCAAGTTACTTAGATTGGGATTTGGCAACCGCAGATGTCAGCAGATAAACACAGATGAACGCCGATGGAATTTATCTGTGTTTATCTGCTGTTTAAACAAATCTTCATCTCTCTCACTCACGAATTTTGAAATATCCATTTTTGGTCGCCGATCGCAATTTCGCAGCCATTTGGTAGCCAAAAAGGCTCGTTAGCAGCCAGCCTCTGCCCACCCACAAAAGTGCCGTTGGAACTGCCGCTATCGACAAGCTGATACCGCTGTTTGCCAAGTTCGTCATTGGCCCGGCGGATTTGAGCGTGGTAGCGCGAACTTTGCGGATCTTGTAATACTAAAGTGTTGGTTGGTTCGCGTCCAATTGTAAAAGGATTGGCGGTTAGGGCTATCGCCTCTCCAGAAAGTTTGTAGATTAAATATGCGGTTGTTTTGCGATCGCTGCTTGCGAGTACCGTTGGTGCAAGTTGGGGAGGATTTCTCCCAGGAGGGAGACTGTTTTGAGCAAGTTGTTCTGTCAGTTGTTGTAAATCTCGATCGAACCCTGCTGCTGTG
Organism: Microcoleus sp. B3-A4; assembly: GCF_036705385.1. Taxonomy (NCBI): domain Bacteria; kingdom Bacillati; phylum Cyanobacteriota; class Cyanophyceae; order Oscillatoriales; family Microcoleaceae; genus Microcoleus; species Microcoleus sp. B3-A4. The sequence continues at coordinate 8,410 of NZ_JAUBUI010000038.1, forward strand.
TCTGAAGCTGGAAGACTCGCAGGAGAATTACCTGAAATTAAGTTTAACTGCTGTACGGGAGATTGAGGAGCGAGCGGGCGGCCGGCTTCGGCAATTCTCATTTGCAGAGCGGCGGCATTTTCTGCTTCTTGTCGGGCACTCATTCCCTCAACTTGGCGAATAACTCCGTTAGTTTCGGGAAAGCTGACATCGCCAATTCGCACGTCTTCTAAGTTAAAACCTAGAGTATAAAAATCTTGGACGCGATCGAGCAAATTTTGGCGCAGCAACAGCCGTCCTTGACTGATAAGCTGTTGTAAAGGTATTTGCCCGATCGCTAATCCCATACAATCCTTAACTGCACTTGCTAAAACAGCTATAGGATCGGACAATTCCAAAGCTACCCGTTTCGGATCTATAACTTGATAAATAACAGTCAGAGTAGCATCAATTAAAAACCGATCCTTAGACAAAAAATCTCCGTGCGACTGAACGTCCAAATTGCGGAGTTTGGTGTCTACAAGGACAATTTGAGACTGTTCCAGCAGGGGAAGGGCAAAGCTGAAATGTCGCCCGGATTTTAGGGTACGCACGACGCGGCCGTTTTTGACCAACAGACCCGTGTAACCCGCCCCTATAAAGTCCATACTAAACCCGGCCCAGCGTTCTGGAGTTATCGTTTGAATCAGGGGAGAAGCGTTGTTCATGGGAGGGAGTTGAGGGAGGGAAGATTCTATTTTTAGGGTAACAAATTGCTGGGGGCGAGCGATCGGGCGGTGTGCCGGTTCCGCAACCTCTATTCTATACTTCTGGACTCCCCCCGATTCAGCGCGGACTGGATCGAGTTTGCACCCAAGCAATCCACCTTCTGTTCCTACTGCATTCCCACTTTTGCCATCACCCGTCGGGAAGAAATATTGTCAGATTTAGAAACCGCTACAATGCGATAGAGTTCGAGAGTTTGAAACCCGTATTCTAAGATAGCAAACGCTGCTTCACTTCCTCAACCCACGCCCCCAGTTTATATCTCTTTGTACTCACTTACTCACTAGGCTTAAAGTGCATACATTCGCCACAATCTTGAAATTATCTGCGTTGCATCTGCGGTTTTCCTATCAATCAAAGATTTATGCAATCAGTCTAGTGGGTCGATCGCCCTTTCATTCACCTGACCAAAAAAGCCACACACTCAACATGAGAAGTCTGAGGAAAGAAATCCGCCGGCTGCACTCGCGCTAACTTATAATCCCCATTTTCGCACAAAATCTTCAGGTCGCGAGCCAAAGTAGCAGGCTTGCAGCTAACATAAACAATGCGATTTGGTTTGATTTCCTTGATAGTTTCCAAAACCGCGCGATCGCACCCTTTCCTCGGCGGATCTAACAGCACAATATCCGGTGTCAATCCCAAGGAAGGCAGCAAACTCTCTACAGTTCCCGCCTGAAAATCGACATTTCTCACGTCATTTAACTCACCATTTAATTTGGCTTGTTCGATCGCCGCCGGTTGCACTTCTAAACCTATGGCTATTTTTACTTGTTTTGCCAGGGGTAAAGTAAAAGTACCAATTCCGCAGTAAGCGTCAACCAAAACCTCGTTTCCATGCAAATTCAATTCCCCTACAATTACCTCTAACAAAGCTTCCGCCGCCTCTGTATTGACTTGGAAAAAAGTATCAGCTCTTAGCTGAAATTTCAAACCAGCCAAGCTTTCTCGCAGATAAGAACGACCTGCTATGCAGCGAGTTTCTGCACCAAAAATCACATTTGTTTGAGCGGGATTTATATTCAAACAAACCCCTGCCAGTTGAGGATATTGTTTCAGCCACTCTGATGCTTGCTCTTCGAGTCCCGGCAAGTCTCCAGTGCGAACTATTAAAGTTAGCAGCATCTCGCCCGTGCGCCGTCCGATTCGCAAGGACAAGTGACGCAATTCTCCTGTATGTTTCTTTTCGTCGTAGACTTGCCAATCCCGCCAGTGGATGTCTTCTTTGACTTCTTTTAACAAAGGATTGAGGCGCGGGTCTTGCACCGGACACTGATTTAGATTGACTAATTTGTGAGTGCTTTTTTGATAGTAACCTGCTTGGACTTGACCTGTTGCAGATATTGCCACGGGATAAGTCGCTTTGTTGCGGTATCCCAAAAATTGAGGAAATCCCTCGATTTTTCCAGTTAAAATTTCATCAACTTGCAGATTGCTAAATCCGCCAATCCTTTCTAAGGCTTGAATGATTTGGTTTTGCTTGGCTGCAAGCTGATATTGATAATCTACGTGCTGCCACTGACAGCCACCGCACTTGTCGGCGACAATGCAGTTAGCTCGAATGCGGTGTTGGGAGGCTTCCAAAAGTGTGTCCAGCTTGCCTGTAGCATAGGTGGATTTGACTTGCACGAGGCGGACAAGGACTCGATCGCCTGTCACGGTATCGGGCACAAACACTACTAACTCACCAAAACGACCAACTCCGTCGCCGGTGTCTGTCAAGTCGGTAATCTCTATCTCAATCAGTTGACCTTGCTGGCAAGGGTTTGCCAATTTCGTCGAGTTTGGGGTGGGGAATTTAGATTTGGTCACAAGTAGTCGTGGTAGGATTTGATATGGTAATGCAATATCGCTCTCTCTTTCCTGAGATAAGTCGTAGCGAAGCGGGGCGTAAGCCATCGCACTCAAACTCAATTGCAGGCTGTCTTCCTGCTGCTGAAAGTCTTGGTGCTAAAGCCAAGCTTCAACCTGCAAGTCAAGCCTGCCGTGAGTTGCCCCGATCGAGCCTGTGCGATATGCTGTTGGGGCGAGCTAGCAAAAACTCGTTAAACAGTCAAAGTGTCTGCCGACATCAAAACTCTCAATCGCAGTTTTTGAGTTTTTCCCGCAGTACCCTGGAACACAGGGAAACGGGCTTGAACATCAAGCATAACGTTTGCGGAGATTTACCCGCTACTTCTAATGTTGATAAATGTTAGAAGCAAAGTAAATCGCCCAACCCAGAATCTCATCTTTAACGGATGAGAATGTCAATTAATCTTACTCTCAAATATCCTCAATTTTTTTGAATAACAATGAGCGTAGTTAGCCAACTAATTCTCCAAGCCGACGACGAACTTCGCTATCCCAGTACCGGCGAACTTCAAAGCATCAAAGATTTTTTTAAAACCGGAGAACAGCGGGTGCGTATTGCTACTGCGCTGTCTGACAGTGAGAGGAAAATTGTTGAAGAAGCTAGTAAAAAACTCTGGAAAAAACGACCTGATTTTATCTCTCCTGGTGGCAATGCTTACGGCCAGCGCGAACGGGCTTTGTGTCTGCGCGACTACGGCTGGTACTTGCGCCTGATTACCTACGGTATCTTGGCGGGTGACAAAGAGCCGATCGAAAGCATCGGTTTGATTGGCGTTCGGGAAATGTATAATTCTCTCGGCGTTCCTGTTCCTGGCATGGTCGAAGCTATCCGCTGTTTGAAGGAAGCTTCTTTGGCTTTGCTCAATCAGGAGGATGCTAAGGAAGCAGCTCCTTATTTTGATTATATCGCTCAAGCAATGTCTTAATTGCTTTGGTGATTGCTTTCATGAATGTGGCGGAGCATTCGCGGGTGATTTTTGGGGTAATTTTATCTCGCAATTGCTCGCAAATGTTTCGCTTCTGTTTTTGGAAAGGAAATCTGCCTCATTTTTGCTAGGAAGCAATGCAGTTTAAGCTTTCCCATATGCTGAGTTCGTCTTGTCTTTGAATGCACATTTGATTTAAAAAGTCAAGTTTTTTGGGGAAAGATTGTTTTTTGAATTTCCGGCTGTCGTAGTGAATGGATGTTTTGAGCTGCGAGAGTTCTCCAAGGGTGGGGCAGGTTTGGATATGATGGGCGATCGCATTTTGCCATTCTTCCAGCCTGCGGTACGAGATAAATTGTCCGCCTCTGTCCCGCCGATGCACGAAAACCACGAAAGCCCACGATTCGACTCGCTTAATTTGATTTTGGCTGATTTTGAGCAGTTGGGCGATCGACCTGACGGTGATGCGGAGCTTTTTCGAGGGTTGGATGCGGCGAAACAGTGCTGTCATAGCTGAGTCACTCCTGAACTTGGGTGAGTTAGTTTGTGTTCGTCTTTGGATCTTACTATATTATATCATTCTACACGAATGCAGAGAAGTTGCAGTAATGTTTCTAAATGTGTAATGCTCAAACCCTGTGTGCTGCCTTGAGCAAGGCAAAAGTACAGCTAGCTTAAGAGTTAAATTGGATCTGTAAAATGCCGGGATTTCTTGACTTTAAGGCTGTCGTCGATCAGGAAAAACTGCGCCCTGTGCGATTTACGGATACGGGACGCGGTAGATTGGGCAAACTTCTGAAAGCAGCTAGAGAGATTCGGGGCTGGTCAATTATTGAAACAGAAATGGTCACAAAAGAATACGAGGCAGCTCTGTTTCGGACCGCCGGAGATCCTGTACCAAAAGATGTCGGTATTAGTAATGCTACTGTTAGTCGCTACGAACGCGGGAAGTTAGAAAGTTTGGATTGGCGATCGCTCTCTCTGTTATGCTTTGTCCTCAAGCCGATCGATCCGGTGACTGGGGAAGCCCTGGAACCGACAAATGCTTTATATATCGCGTGCGAACATCCCCCATACAACGATGCGAAGCTTTATGAGTAATTGATTGCTGACATCTGGCAGTATTGTTAATCAGCTTTTCAGGGCGGGCTAGAAGCCCACCCCACAAGCAAAATATTGAGTTGTTGTGGAACAGGCATCTTGCCTGTTCTTAACAATAGTGCGGGCTAGAAGCCCACCCCACAAGCAAAATATTGAGTTGTTGTGGAACAGGCATCTTGCCTGTTCTTAACAATAGCGATCGGGAGTGAGTTATTACCGATCGCCCTTTTGTTTAGCAATTAAAGCTTTAGCTTGCTGCCACAGAGATTCTAACTCTTCTGGGGCATAATCCGACAAAGGTCGATCGCACGCAGCCTCTACCTTCGCAAATCGCTGCACGAAGCGATCGTTCGTTCCCTGCAAAGCAGCCGACGGATCTAAATCGTACCAGCGAGCTAATTGAATCAACACAAACATAATATCTCCCAATTCGGACTGCTGCGCTGCCTTATCCTCGTGTTTGAGAGCGTGTTCAAATTCTGCCATTTCTTCGTGAAATTTCTCCCAAACGCCGTCTACACTGTCCCAATCAAAACTCACTTCCGCAGCTTTTTGAGAGATTTTCATCCCGGCGGTGATCGGTGGCAAAGTGCTGGCATAACGGCTCATTTTCGAGGCTAAAGTTGGCGGCTTTTCCGAAGTTGTGCCTTTTTCTGCTGCTTTGATTTTTTCCCAGTTTTCGTTGACTTCATCCACGCTGTTGAGTTCGACATCGCCAAAGACGTGGGGATGTCGCCGAATTAGTTTTTCTGTAATGCCCGCAGCGATTTCGGCGAAGGTAAACTCATGGGATTCGCTGGCAATTTGAGCTTGCAGTATTACCTGTAACAGTAAGTCGCCCAATTCTTCGACGATCGCATCTTTATCTCCTTTGCGAATCGCATCGGCGGTTTCATAAGCTTCTTCTATGATGTGAGGAACTAGAGTTTGGGGAGTTTGGGCTAAATCCCAAGGACATCCGCCGTCGGGCGATCGCAATTTCGCCACAACTTCTATAAGTTCTTTTAGTGCTGTGAGCGATCGACTTTCAGAATTAGACATAATAATTTACCTTTTTTATCAACCGCCAAGACGGTTATAACGTTGTTAACGGCTCCAACAATTGATTTTATTACTTCTTCCTTCTTCCTTCTTCCTTCTTCCTTCTTCCTTCTGCTAGGGATTTGCTAGATGTGCGAGTGGGAGCTTTGATTTTTCGCCTCTTAATTGTCTTAGGAGGGCGCAACCCGCTCAATCCTTTCTTTTTGAATCTTTTGTAAGCCGAGCCGCCCCAATCGCTCAGATAGTGGCTCATCGCCCCCAATTCTAGACCGATGTAAACGGCTAAAATTTCGATGTGGTGTTCCCAGATCGATCGCCCGTAACTCAAAACCACATCCTGCCAATTCCCGCCTAAGTTCCCGACTTTTTCGGCAATTGCCAATCCCAACATTCCGAGAACCGCGATCCAGATAGCGAGGTACAAGATTCGCAAAGCAGTGCCGATCAGAGGGCCGTGGGACAAAAAAGAGCGGTGGCGCAGGCTTTTTTGGTACGGGAGCCAAATCGGTTTGAACCATCCCCAGCGCTGATACTGGCAGGAGTAGATATCCAAGTCGGGGCCAAACATCAGCCCGCCGAATAAGAAGCTGCCGGAAACGAGCAAAGTCAGGTTGCTGCTCTGAGTCTGGCCAAAGGTGAGGGCTGCCACCAAGGGCAAACTCCACATGGTTATTTGATCGTGGGTGCGGCCAGAGGGCATTTAAAGTTTAGGATTTTTTTTACTTGATCTTTCTGAGTTACTGTGATATGATAAATCCCGGTGAGTGCAATTGGGTGATTAGCTCAGTGGTAGAGCGCCTGCTTTACACGCAGGATGCCGTAGGTTCAAATCCTACATTACCCATCCGATAACACAATATCAACAGTTTCAGCCGTTTTTAGCCTTCAAGCCGAGAACGGCTGTTGCTGTTGAGGGTTGAATTGGGTGACGACTAAATTTAACATTCTGTGGCGGATGTCTCAAAAGTTGACACCCAATGCTAGAAAATTAATTTATTGATTTTCTTTTTTAGAACCGTGTATATGAAGCCTAAAATAACTAGCCCGATCGCTTGGCAGCAAGCTGAACTGCTCATGCAGCCAGCGATGATCCGAGTGATCGACAACATCCGCAAACAATTAGAGGGGTCTGTCTGGACGGGTACTTATCAAGAAGTGCAGATTCCAATTCCGGGCTATCAACTAATGTTAGAGAATCAAGGCGAGCAAAGATGTGTCGATATTTGGGAACTTTGCTATCGAGTCTGCTTTGTCAACTACCAGCCCGCCCACACTCAACTGCAAAGCCAAGAAGTTGTAATTGATACTAGCTTGATTGAGGAGGACACGGGCGATGTAGATTGGAATCGTCTTGATGCCAAAGCCAGTCAATTAATACAAGAAATATTCGCCAATTTGAGCAAATAGTCATTTGTCAGTTGGCAAGAAAGCAGTAGTTAACAGTCATCAGTCAACAGTCAACAGTCAACAGTCAACAGTCAACAGTCAACAAAATCTTATGATTCAAGAATTGCACGACATTCAAGCAGCGGCCGGTGCTACTTTTGCAGAGTTAACAACCAAAGAAATTGTGCCAGTCAGTTTTGGTAACGACGCAGAAGCGATCGCAGCAACTAAACAAGGTGTGGCTTTGTACGATCGCACTCACTGGGGACGCATTCAAATCTCAGACAGCGATCGCCTGCGGTTCTTGCACAATCAAAGTACCAATAACTTCAATATACTCAAACCAGGTCAAGGTTGCGACACCGTTTTCGTGACTTCCACCGCCCGGACGATCGACCTCGCCACCGCTTACGCTACAGAAGATGCCGTACTGCTGCTAGTCTCAGCCAACCGCTGCCGCCAACTACTGGAATTGCTCGATCGCTATATTTTCCCCATGGATCGCGTCGAGTTAACAGATTTAACCGATACAACTGTTGCTTTCAGTTTCCTCGGCCCCGAAAGCACTCAACTACTAGAAAAAATCGGAGTTACCGAACTAGAAAATCAACCTTACGCTACTCACAAATTGATAAATTTTGCAGGTATGGAAGTCCGAGTTGCGGTTGGTAGCGGTTTAGCAACTCCCGGATACACGTTAATTGCGCCAGCAAGCGATGCAGCCACCTTGTGGAAGGAATTAGTCCAAGCTGGGGCCGTACCGATGGGCGATCGAGTTTGGGAACAACTGCGAATCGAACAAGGACGCCCCGCACCCGATTTTGAACTCACAGATGATTACAACCCCTTAGAAGCCCGTCTTTTACACACCCTTACCTATGACAAAGGCTGCTACATCGGTCAAGAAACAATTGCCCGGTTGAACACCTACAAAGCAGTCAAACAGCAACTTTGGGGCGTGCAGTTAAGCGGTGCGGTTGAACCCGGAACAACCCTCACCATCGGAGAGGATAAAGTCGGCAAACTCACCAGTTTTACGGAAACTGAATCGGGCTTTTTTGGTCTTGCTTACATCCGCACAAAAGCGGGCGGCGAAGGACTGAAAGTGCAAGTCGGATCGGTGTCAGGGGAAGTAGTAAATGTACCTTTTTTGAGTTCCTAGTTGCGATCGATCGCCTGTTGGCGCTGCCGCGCCCAAAACTTTTTTGTTGAGGTTGATTTAGGTGAACGTTAACGCAATAAATTGACAGGAAGTCCTATCTTTAGATAGATTTGCAAACCAACAACAGCAATTATTGTATATTACAGTCGTCATAGAAAAAACAGAGTTTTTCAATGAAAAAGTTTACATCGCGCTTAGTCAAAACTTGCCTGCGAGTAGGAATAATCTTTGCTTTAGGAATAGCGCTGATTTTTAGCTCCGAATTGGAGTTTTCGGGCAACAAAATGCAAGCGCTCGCTACATCTTTAACCCCTGAAGCTAAGTCTTACGAAGTTGCCCGTCCCGCTCAGCAGCCAACAAGCGATACAGAGAAGGATGCCACGGGTGTACTTGACAATATCCGAGAAAAGCTGAATCTCGACCAACCCATTGCCCCCAGTACCAAAAAATTTATAGAATCAGTAAAAGATAACGTGGGCGAAGCAGTTACGCCGGGACAGGAAGCAGTAGAAAAAGCGGCAGAGCGAGGTAGCAGCGATCGAGCCAACTAATTCAATCGCATTCAGTTTTCAAATATCATATTCTTAGTCCGCCTGCGCGGACTTTGTTTGTTTAGTAGCGATTTCCAGATCCGAATCAAGGAAGGGATAATGAACCCGGATGCGATTGTTCACATCGGCACTTCAGGCTGGAGTTACGACCATTGGGAAGGTGTGCTTTATCCCCACCAGCTACCGCCTCGCTCTAGGCTCGATTGCTATATCCAGCACTATCAAACCGTCGAAGTTAATAGCACCTACTACCGCTGGCCGCCAAACACTACCTTTGCTAACTGGCGAGAGCGCCTCCCCCAAGGGTTTTTGATGACCGTAAAAACGCCCCGCGGTCTAACGCACTCCAAGCGTCTTTACTCACCAGAAAAGTGGTTGGAACGGATGAGCGAGGGACTTCAATTCCTGGGCGATCGACTGGGTATTCTGCTCGTCCAGCTTCCTCCCCAGTTCGGCTGCGATTTGGCCCGCCTAGCCTACTTTCTAGAACAGGTGCCCTCCTGGATCAAAGTAGCTGTGGAATTCCGACACCCAAGCTGGCACACAGAAGAGGTATTTTCGCTGCTGGAACGCGAAGGAGCGGCTTACTGCGTGATGAGCGGGGCCCTCCTCCCCTGTATCCTGCGCGCAACGGGCTCATTCGTCTATGTGCGCCTCCACGGCCCCGACCCCAACAATCTCTACGGCGGCTCCTACTCGGATGATGATTTGCATTGGTGGGCCGATCGCATCCACGAGTGGGAAAGCCAAGGGCGAAGCGTGTTCGTCTACTTCAACAACGACGGAGAGGGAAATGCCGTGAGGAACGCTTCAAAGCTAAAAACTTTTGTGGAGAAGGGTACTTCCTGACAAGCGAAAATTGAGAGCGTCCCCATTCTTTTGGGCGCATTCAACAACGCTCCGCACTTCCTTGAAGTTGAATTAGAAATCAGAGGTGGCGTTCGTCTAGGTTGTTGTTGGACGATCGCACTCACCCCCAACCCGCATATCCAACTCAACATCACCCAGCACAAGCCGATCGCCTGCAGCTCAACATTACCGAAAATTTTGGGTTTAAAGCCCCGTCCTTCTAGGACGGCTTTTTATTCTGGTTTATGTTAAGATAAAGACAGTAAATATCAAAAACAAATGAAAGCTAGATATCGCTACCGATGCTATCCGACACCCTCTCATAAATTGGCGTTAGCCAAGTTATTTGGGTGTGTCAGAGTAGTATGGAACGATAGTCTAGGTTTTTGCATTTCTGAATATATTGGAGGCAAAAATAAACCGAAAAATGCCGAACTTCAAAAGCAATTCATCACTCAAGCTAAGAAGTTAGAGGAACGGGAATGGTTATCAGAAGTTTCAGCAGTTCCCCTGCAACAATCCTTAAACGATTTAGAGCAAGCATACCAAAACTTCTTCAATTCCTGTAAAGGGAAACGTCAGGGACAAAAAGTTAAACCCCCTCGTTTTAAAAAACGGAAATCTAAACAATCCGCCCGATTCACTAAACTAGGATTTTCCATCAAAGGTGAGAAGGTTTATTTAGCGAAAGTTGGGAAGCTTAAGGTGGTTTGGACAAGAGAGTTGCCCTCAGAACCCAGTTCAGTCACAATCATCAAGGAAAGTTCTGACCGATATTTCCTCAGTTTTGTCGTGGAAGTTCAACCCGAAGTCTTGCCATCTTCTGATAGTTCAGTTGGTATCGATCTAGGAATTTCAACCTTTGCAACTCTGAGTAACGGACAAAAAATAAAAGCTCCCAAACCCCTAAAGGAAAGGATTAGGAAGCTAAAAAAGTTATCTAAATCTCTATCTCGGAAAACCAAAGGATCTAAACGACATGAATTTTATCGAAAGCGGTTAGCTAAACTAGCTGATACTCGCACAGATTTCCTGCACAAGTTATCAACTCAACTCATTCGTGAGAATCAAACGATTGTGTTAGAAGACTTAAATGTGTCAGGAATGGTTAGGAACCGCAAATTATCCCGTGCAATATCTGATTTAGGTTGGAGAACATTTAGAAATTTCCTAGAAGCAAAATCAGAAAAATATGGCAGAGATTTTCGAGTCATTGATAGATGGGAACCGACTTCTAAAACCTGCTCTTGTTGTGGGTTTAAAATCGGGAAGTTAGATCTCTCAATTCGAGAATGGATTTGCCTCAACTGTGGCACGTCTCATGATAGGGATATTAACGCCGCAACTAACATTTTAGTCGCCGGAGGACTTTCGGAGACTTTAAACGGGCGTGGAGGAAGCATAAGACTATCCCAGGATAGCAGCACCCAAAGAAGCGTCAACCCACCAGAATTTAAGCAATTGTCAATTTTTGATTGGCTTGAATAGATGGAATCCCCGTGCGTTCACGCCGGGGTGGATGTCAATGAGCACTCTTGCTTCCATTTCAAACAAACCCCGTAGGGTGCGCTTGACATTGAGAAACACGAAATACTCCGTCAGTTTCTCGATGCGATAATTAAACACTTTGTAGCGGTGTTTGAAGTACAGTTCCCCATTCCCTCGGTGTTCCCACAATCCCAGCAAGTTGATGGCCACCTCTGAGTAATGGACTCTCACATCCCGCTGCACTGCGGCTATCCCTTCCTCAATTAGTCGAGCCGTAATTCCAATTTTATAGAAGCTGTTGGCGTCAGCTTTTACCTCAAGAAACTATAGCGAGTTCACTCTTGATGGGCCTCAATTGTGCGCGGTAAATATTCAAGTCAGCCCGCCGTTCGTCCAAACAAGATAACCTTCCACGCGGGCAACATCTACGGAGCGATCTAACTTAACTAACAGGGAATTGAAAGCCCCTGCTTGCGATCGCTCGGTCAGGAATCAGGGAGTATTTGGATTCTAGATATCAATGCCCGTCGATTGTATGTGTTTTCGGAGCCAGGGGCAGAGTGTTATGCTAGCCCGCTTGTGTTGGCAGAGTCGGATTTAATCGCACCTTTGGCATTTCCAGATTGTCAGGTGTCTGTGGAGGATTTGCTCAAGAGGAGTGCAGATCCCAGTTGTGAGTGAGGAAACTTTAAAAATTTATGGACAGACTGAAACGGCCTTGCAATGCTGTATCAGCCAGCCGCTACAGACAGGACTTTTCAAGGCAAGCGTTGTTTTTTGGACGCTTGCTACACAAACGCCAAACTCTAACTTAACTGGTTGTAGCCAAGTATACACTTGATTGTGATTATAAGTCCCTCTAAAGAATTATTTGTATATTCTCCTGAAGACAGATGATAGCAGCGACCAACGCCAATAATATACAAGGTGTACAGAGCTATTAGGTAATCTAAGGGCATAATTTAAAAGCAGTCTAGCGCCTTTTAGGAAAGACATTCGACTTATCCACTTGTCCAAGCTAAACAAAGTGGCAGTATGTGGCGTAGTCTTGTGCCTTACTTCAGGTTAATGACAAATTGAGCTTTGATTCTTAATTAATTAAGTTTACCTGATTTCTTCTTTCTCTGTTCTACCTGTCAGACCCTAATTACCCTGTTGTTATAAGTACCTATAAAGAATTGTTTGTAGATTCTCCTGAAAAAGGAGGAGAGCAGCGACCAAGGGAAATAACATCAAAGTCTACAGAGTTATGGGGGAATCTAAAGCCAGAATAAAAAGCACTCTTTTTGCGCCTTATAAGACATACATTCGGCTTACGCACTTGCCCAAGTTGAACAAAGTTGCAGTAGGTGGCGCAGTCTTGTGCCTTACTTCAGGTTAATGACCAATTGAGCTTTGATTCTTAATTAGGTTTACCTGATTTTTTCTTTCTCTGCTCTATGTGTCACACCCTAACTACCATCTGGTAATACGCTTCTTTGTAGATGGCACAAAGGTTACCCGACATTTTCGCAGTTTAAGACATTTGTGTTGCTTGTAGGTCATTGGGTATACCCAGACTGACAAATTTTCCTTTTACCCGATCACACTTATTTAAGAAGTATCATGGTTAACTTACTCAGACCGCCCAGTGTTTCTTCAACTTCTCGCTTCAGTACTGTAACTGGTTTGTGGAGGCAACAGTCTCTTTACGACAGGAGGGCGCTTAAGACTGGTATCGTCCATTTCGGGCCAGGTCGTTTTTTTAGGGGTCACCTTGCCTACATAATACATAACTATCTTGCACAGAAGGGTTTCCAAGAGCAGAGATGGGGGATTTGTGGGGTTAGCCTCAAGAGTCAACAGACCATTACTAGGTTGAAACCCCAGAGATTCCTTTACACTTTGACCAAACACTCTAGTTGCGCTCAAAATCGTGAGGAAGCGGAAGTTATAGGTTCTATCAGGGAAATAGTTAATGGTAGAGAGAAGTGCGAGTATGTGCTTGAAAAGATGGCGTCTCCCTCTGTGCATCTGGTGACTCTTACTATTACTCAAGGAGGCTACCATCTAGACAAGAATTTTAATCTCGACACAGCGAATGAAGACATCGCGCACGATCTGCGAAATCCTTCCACTCCAACAACTGCAATTGGCTTTATAGTAGAGGCGCTACGCCGACGACGCGATCGCTCAATGACTCCGTTCACCACCCTTTCTTGCGACAACCTCCCAAGAAACGGGGAGATCCTGCGAAAAGCAGTGCTAGCTTACGCTGAAGAGATCGATCCCCAGCTTGCAGAATACATCAGGGATAACGCCACGTTCCCTAATTCGGTTGTAGACAGGATTGTGCCTCAAGAGCAAGAATCCGACTATAACTACCCCAACCGACTGTTGCAAGTTCGCGATCGCGCACCCATTGTAACGGAACCATTTTGGCAGTTTGTCGTGGAAGACAACTTCACAGGCGATCGACCCAAGTGGGAAGAGACGGGGGTGATTATGACTAGCGACATCACTCCCTTCCTCTATATGAAGTCGAGATTCTTGAATGCAGTACACTCCTTCATAGCCTGTTTAGCTGTAAGAGCAGGTATAGAGTATATGCACGAGGCGATCGCGGTACCGGAATTCCAGTTGTTTACTCGGCTTCTGATGGACGATATCGCAGCAGCAACACCAGTGCCTCGCGAGATGTGCGAACAATATATGGAGCAGGTATTACTAAGGCTCTGTAACGAGGCTCTTCCCGATACTACTGAGAGAATCTCTTCAGAAACCTGTAGGAAAGTAGGCAAGTATATATTTCCGATACTTCAGGATGCTTATAGCCGAAAGGTCAGCATGAAGCGGATTATACTTCCCGTTGCGGCGTGGCTTCTTGCAGTCAGAGAAGAGGCGTGCGAGTCGGGTCAACCCTATCAGGCCAAGGATACCCAAAGCGCAATTACAGCGATTCAAGAAGGCGCAGTGATTAGCGGGATTCTGGGATTGGAGAATTGCGAACAGACAGAGGTCGTAGATAATGAATGCCAACAAGCTTTGCGAGATCTCCAGACCCACGGACTATTGACTACGCTTAAAAATTACAGTGAGGGAGGTCTTTTAAATGAAAGCGCTTCAGCATGATTTGGTGGTGCTTTTCGATCATGACGGAACTGTCGTTGACAGTGAAACCATAGCACTTAAGAGCGCCTGGAGGCTGACAAATGAAGTGGCTCGTGAGTTCCCTGGCGCTCAACACTATGAACTTGAGGACTTTGTTAAAAGCTTCGCCGGGAAACCCTACAGGGAAATACTCAAAAAGATCTACCCCGACTCATTAACCAGTCTTAATGAGCGCGATATTGACAGGTTAGTGGCTGAAGAAGAAAAGAGAGCGATCGAACGGCTTACTGTAGAGGCAAAAGCGACGGTCGGAACGCCCCAAGTGCTGTCTTCCCTGCGCGACGACGGATTTGAATATGCACTTGTAAGTAACAGCAGCTTGCAGCGGCTGAGTGCTTGCCTTAGTGCTGCTGCCCTGACCGACTTTTTCCCAAGCGAGCAGGTATTTAGCGCTCACGACTCTCTCCCTGTTCCGCGTCCCAAACCGCTTCCTGACATCTACCTACATGCAGTCAAGTGTCTGGACGCAGAAGTTTCGGGTTGCGTGGCAATTGAAGATTCTGTCAGTGGGGTAAGGGCTGCGGTTGCCGCTGGAATTGGGCAGATTATCGGTTATGTAGGGGGAACTCATATAAGCGAGGATGAACGAAGCAGCCGTGCAGAGGGTCTTCAGTCGGCTGGTGCCCACCAAGTTATCGAGCGGATGGACGATCTAATCGGTCTATTATCAGCAACCCCAGTCTAAAGACACAGAGCATCCGGCGATCGCTTGATGCCCTTAATTAGGATGGTGAAAAATGGCGTTGCTGAATATCAAGCATTCTGGGCCATCGAACGCTTCACCTTATGAATCCAGCCTTGGCGAAGTTGGACGCCACGCTTCTATTTCGTACAAATGAAACGTGGTAGTTCACAGAGCTTTTTAGGCTCACAGGTCATTGGGGTCTGCGAGTCGCAATGCCTAGTTTAACTCCTTTAACCTGTCGCACCCGATCCATAACGGCTACAGCCAAGCCAAAATCAACGGTTTCGTCAGAGTTAATCACGGCAATCAGGTCTGGACGAGTAGCAGCTAAGGCGGTCAGTTGTGCGGGCAAAGCCTCTACCGTTGTCGGCTGACGATCGATACTGACTTGTCCTTTTGAATCAATCGTGATGGTGACTCGGTTCGTTGTCTGTGTCGGCTGGCTCGCAGTCGCTTTGGGCAAATTCACAGGCAGTCCTTCAGGGCTGCTTAAGAACAAGCTAGAGAGAATGAAAAATGTGAGCAGCGAGAACACCACATCAATCAGCGGCACAATATTAATTTGTGGAGGAATTTTAGGCTCTTTTGGTAGGTTCATACTCTTTTTGTGCAGTTCGATAATGACGACGATAGAGCAGTTCTAGCTGCCCTCCATATTCTTCAATTCGACCAACTTCGCGCTCATATAAGCCCCGGTAAATGCTGGAAAATGTCAGAGTGATAATGCCCACTAGCAATCCGGCAGAAGTGGCAATCAAGTCTTCGCTAATGCCTGCGGTCAAACCCGATTTATTTGTCGCTGCAAGGTTGCCAATATTAATTGAGGCAAATGTGGTCATTAGCCCAAATACTGTGCCTTGAAGACCGAGCAATGGTGCTAGCGCAACGATCGTGTCAAAAATATGATTGAACCGCTTCAGTAGCGGGATTTCGATTTTTCCCTCGGTTTCGAGCGCTAGAATAAATTCTTCAGGTGTCGCCTCTTCAAGCTGCAACGTGCTGAGGAAAATGCGGGCGATTGGTAAGTCAACATTCTGCTTGAGCTTATCGATCGCACTCACCATGTTATTGAGTTGATAGAACCGCAAAACATCATGAGCAACTTGCTTTTGTCGTCTGTAAATTCTGATCCAGAATATGGCGCGTTCGCTCGCCAGCGTTACCGATAGAATTGAACAAAGCAGCAGCGGCCACATGACAATACCGCCTGCCAAAAATTGTTCACGTATTGCTGAAAAATTCATCCACTTCTCCTAATTGACCCCTGGTAGTGCCAGCAATTTAGCTCAACAGCACTGATGATAATCTATATCAATAAAAAATCCAATACCTAAGGCAGATGAATTTGAGTCTTCCAAGGCTATAAGAGGAAATTGGGAGCCTCTTGAATCAACGCCAGCCGATCTTGACCGGGTGACAAGCAGGTTGAAAGCAAGGCTGCGTCAAGGTTTTGAGTTGAGTAACCAAGCGAAAGGATCTTCGCTGGCGTGACTCCAGAAAAGAGAGTGGCGATCGTAGAGAATCAGGTTCAAGGATCTGTCGGACGATCTTAGGAGTGAATAAACCTCTCAATAATCCGCTATCTTTTTTGAGGTTCAGGGGCTTCAATGCTTTTACCCTCAAAGTTCCAGAGGCATTGTCACCGCGTCAACAGCCGATCGCCAAACCAAGTGAGACTGGCACCTGCCCGCACATGGGCTGGGCGATCGCTCGTAGGATCTGCGCCCTTGCTGTAACGAAGCGGTACGCTCTTAAGCACTGTAGCGTGCAGCGTAGGCTCTGGCTGTACAGTCAACAGTCAACAGTCAACAATGATTCCGGTGCAACCGGAATCGATATAACAGATATGACAACCGCACGAGTCACGAATGATGTACCGATCGCCGTTGAGCAGGTTAGTAAGAGTTTTCCGTTGCCCGATGGCAAGGGCGAGTTTAAGGTTCTGGGCAACATTAACCTGAAGGTTCCTGCGGGTGAAGTGGTGGCATTCAAGTTATATCGAGCGGATGGACGATATTATCGGTCTATTATCAGCAACCCCAGTGTAAGGACACAGAGCATCACGCCTAGGCTTGATGCCCTTAGTTAGGATGGTGAAAAATGGCGTTGCTGAATATCAAGAATTCTGGGTCATCGAACGCTTCACCTTATGAATCCAACCTTGGCTCAGACTCAACACCTGCGAATAAGACAAGTCCGTATCTAACACCAAATCAAACACAGACGGCTTAACTAAACGGGGAAACAATCGATGAAATAGCCTTCCTATCGTCAACCGCAAGAAAAACTCAGCCAGCAACAACTTCGTGCGAGGAAACGAATAATTTGATAACTCTTGCAAGGCATGGGCATCCGGGACTCGCTGCTGTGAAAACTGCGGCAAAACCTTCCCCCAATCATCCCCATACTGCTCCAACAATTGTCCCAAAATCAGCACATCCTCTAATGAAGAATTACACCCCTGACCAATCGAGGGAGATACCGCATGAGCAGCATCGCCAATCAGCAAAACACTATCGGCCTCATGAAAGCGATCGCAGCGTACAGTTAGCACCCTCGCCACCGGACGCTTCAGCAACGCCTCCGCTTCTTCCAACGACATCAACTTACCAAACAGCGGGAAATTTTCCAGAAAAAATGCTTTGACTTCTTCTTTCGTTGATAATCCTTCTAGGGGATTAGTCTGTGCATCAAAAACAATCACGCCATTCAATTGGTCTCCTGGCTGGGGTACCATCAACATCCGGGTTTTATTATTCAAATTCCAGGTATGGATTTTATTCGGTTCTAACTCCACTCCCGCACTCGGAGTGAGCCGCCTTAAAAACACAGATTTATAGGCATCCGGAACATAGTTTTGCGAACACGGCAAGCTTGCATTCTCGACTAAATAGTCTCGAATTTGCGATCGCGCCCCATCGGCACCCACCAATAGATCGTAGTGAACGGTAAAGCTATCTCCTTCTGAAGGTTTCAACATCACGGTTTTAGCCGTACCATCCACAGCCGTACATTCACAGTTGAAATGTACTTGAAGCTGATTCGGACTAAAGGTTTCGGTTAATTGCTTCAACATAATCGTCACGAGGCGATTGCGATCTATTGTGAGAACCGGATTTTCGCGAGGAATCCGTCGGGATTTGCCCTTTTTCTGATAAATAATCGTCCCATGACAGAACACACTTTGAGCGGCGATCGCCTCCTCTAACCCAACAATTGCTCGAATTGCTTTTCTGCCCCGTTCCTGAAGCGAGAGCGGAAATGTGCGGTTTCCAGAAACATCAGTCAACCGAGGATCGGGACGGCGTTCATAGATATCAATATGGTAGTTGCCACGACGCAATAAATAATGCGCCAGTAGCAGTCCAGCCGGGCCCGCTCCAATAATCACAACGTTTTGAACCATAGGGGTTTACCGAACACTATGAGTTGATGTACCGAACTTTATTATGCTTCCCGGCAGAACCCGGATTTCTGAATCAAATTGGTTCAGGGCAATCAGAGTTTCAACAAAGAAGTCGGGGATCTGGGTTGTCTTTTCATCAAAAAAAATGGGTGGAAACCCCGTCCTTATAGGACGGCTTTACAAAAAGACACAAGACAAGAAAGATCAACCATATCACAGAAGACGTGTTAGAGTGTGATGATGGAAAAAGCCTACCGCTATCGCTTCTATCCCACCGCCGAGCAAGAAAATCTCTTGCGACGGACAATGGGTTGTGCGCGGCTAGTGTACAACAAGGCTTTAGCTTTTCGTACAGAATCTTGGTACGAGCGTCAAGAGAGAGTTGGCTACAGAGAAACTTCCTCAATGCTGACGAATTGGAAGAAAGAGGAGGAGCTTGATTTCCTGAACGAAGTTAGTTGCGTACCTCTTCAGCAGGGGCTCAGACACCTTCAAACAGCTTTTACCAATTTCTTTGGGGGACGAGCTAAATATCCTAATTTCAAGAAAAAGCACAACGGCGGTAGCGCTGAATTTACCAAGTCCGCTTTCCGTTGGAAAAACGGACAGGTATTTCTGGCTAAGTGTAATGAGCCGCTACCTATTCGCTGGAGCAAACAAATTCCCGTAGGCTGTATCCCGTCTACTATTACGGTAAAATTAACACCCGCTGGGCGCTGGTATGTCTCCATAGTTGTAGACGACTACACGATTAAACCGCTTCCAAAAATAGATAAAACTATAGGTTTGGATGTGGGAATCAGCAGTCTGATTGCCACTAGCGACGGCAACAAGATTGTCAATCCCAAGCATTTCAAGAAGCTTCGCAAGAAGTTAAAAAGGAAGCAAAAAGCTTTAGCTCGTAAACAGAAAGGAAGCAATAATCGAGGAAAAGCGCGGGTGCAAGTGGCTAAAGTCCACGCACAGATAGCTGATGTGCGTAAAGATTTCCTGCACAAGCTAACGACTCAACTGGTTCGTGAAAACCAAACGATTGTAGTTGAGGATTTGGCTATTAATAATATGGTGAAGAACCATAAATTAGCTCTTGCTATCAGCGACGCTAGTTGGGGTGAGTTAATTCGCCAACTAAGTTACAAGTGTGAGTGGTACGGGCGAGAGCTTATAAAAATAGACCGCTGGTTTCCTAGTTCTAAACGTTGTGGAAACTGCGGTCAAATTGTAGATAAATTGCCGTTGAATATTCGGGAATGGAAATGTCCTAAGTGCGGGACAAAGCATGACCGCGATATCAATGCAGCAAAAAATATTTTGGCGGCTGGGCTAGCCGTGTCAGTCTGTGGAGCAACCATAAGACCCCAAGAGAGTAAATCTCCGAAGGCAGGTGCTACGAAGCAGAAACCTAATCGGTGACGATTGGGAATCCCCGTACTTTTAAGTCGGGGTGGATGTCAACACAAGGCCATAGATTAAGATGAACAGCAATACCAACACAGGCTCAACAATGAAGCTGAATCAAGCATCCCTGTCTCTTTTACCTGGAAACGTGCGCGTACCGAATTACGATCGCCATCAAATTACTAATGGCATTGTGCATATTGGGGTTGGTGGATTTCATCGCTCGCACCAAGCGCTTTATCTCGATGATTATTTGCATCAGAATCCTGGTAGTGACTGGGGAATCTGTGGTGTTGGATTGCTTGACAATGACTATGACAGGCGAATGCGGGATGCGCTTCTGTCCCAAGATTGTTTGTATACCTTAGTTGAGCGATCTCTAGAAGGAGATCGCGCTCGGATCATTGGTTCAATCACTCGATACCTGTTTGCGCCAGACAATCGTCAAGCAGTTATTGAAACATTAGCAGATCCCAAATGCCGAATCGTTACTCTAACGATCACTGAAAGCGGCTACTACTACATTGAAGGAAGTGGCAATTTCGATGTAAACCACCCGACGATGCAGCACGATTTGCAACATCCTGACCAACCAATTGGGACCTACGGTTTTTTGACAGCCGCACTCGATAAGCGGCGTAAACAGGGGTTGGCACCGTTTACAGTGTTGTCCTGCGACAATATCCAGGGCAACGGCAACATGGTGCGGAAAATGCTAACAACATTTGCCGAAATGGGCGATCGGGAGTTAGGACGTTGGATTGCTGAACACGTTGCGTTTCCAAACTGCATGGTCGATCGCATTACTCCGCTGACAACCCCAGCAGATATCCAAATGGTGGCCCAACAGTTTGGTATTGATGATGCGTTTCCATGCGTCGCGGAGCCTTTCACCCAGTGGGTAATCGAAGATACCTTTTGTGCAGGCAGACCCGATTGGGAATCCCTTGGCGTACAGATGACTAAGGATGTTCATCCCTATGAAATGATGAAAATTCGCCTGCTCAATGCCAGCCATATGCTGATTGGCTATCTCGGCTCTCTGGCAGGTTATAACTACGTTTATGAAGTCATGGCCGATCCCTTATTTGTGCAAGCAGTCGCTAACCTGATGGATGAGGTGACACCAACACTCCAACCCGTTCCTGGGATTGATTTAGACGATTATAAAAAAACTTTAATAGAACGGTTTTCCAATCCCAAAATTCGCGATCAGCTTCCGCGCCTGTGCCTGAATGGATCGGCCAAAATTCCTAAGTTTGTTTTGGGATCGATCCGCGATAAATTACAACTTGAAGGTGCGATCGATTACCTAAGTTTGACGATTGCTGCTTGGTGTCGATACATCAATAGTCATGATAAACAAGGGCAACCTATTCCCATTGATGACCCATTAGCAGACATCCTCACTCAACGCGCCAGTTTGAGTGAATTAGATCCCAGACCATTACTCAGCCTCACTGAAATTTTTGGAGATTTAGTAGAGTCGCCACGTTTCGTCGAGGCTGTTGGTGACCAGTTGCGTAGTTTGCATGAGTTCGGTGCTAAAGGAACGCTAGCCCGATTCTCGTAGGCACCATCCGCATCGCTGAGGAAACTTATTTGACACTGCCACGGCTGCACTACGTTAAAGCCGTGGGGTTCTCCCGTCTAGCCCAGCTCTATGTCTACGAGTGCAAAGGGAAATTCAGCAGCCTGTACACCGCAATATTTATTGAGGTCATTCTTTCCTATCTTCCCTCTCGCCAAAGCATCTATCTTAAGGCGGATTCTTCTCAGCGAGTAACTCAGGTTCAATGGAGAAGACCGTGTATGTATACGGATGAATTTTCATGAAGCGCGACGCCACAGGCAAGTTTCTTAGCAATTGGAACTCGGAGATGAAACAACGAGTGAGCGTATCTCTGACTAATACAGCATGGCGATCGCTTGATAAAGAGGCTCACAGGCGAGGAATTTCTCGCTCTGAAGTCATTGAACGCTTTGCTCGCACTCTTGAAGGCGAACAGTTGTTCCCTGCCCAAGAAACTGAGGGCAAGGTAGCAACGATTCTTGAAAGCATTACGGATGCTTTTGTCGCCTTCGATCGCGACTGGCGCTACACCTACGTGAATCGGGCGGCGGCTAAAATCCTGCACAAAACGCCAGAAGAGTTAGTGGGAAAGCACGTTTGGAACGAGGTTTTTCCTGAGTTGGTCGGTGGAATTGCCTATCGGGAACTACATCGGGCAGCGATCGAACAGGTTCCTGTTTCCTGGGAAGAATTTGGGGAGCCGGTTCAGCGTTGGTTAGAGGCGAATGCCTATCCCTCTGCGGAGGGTGTAGCGGTTTATTTTCGAGATGTGAGCGATCGCAAGCAAGCGGAGGCAGAACGAGAACGGTTGTTGCACGAGCTGGAAATTGAACGCGCCCAATTTGAAGCCGTTTTGCGACAAATGCCTGCTGGAGTCATGATTGCCGATGCGGCATCCGGTAAATTAGTTCTGGCGAACGAACAAACCAAGCAAATTGTTGGGTATGGCTACGAACAGTTGCTTGCTGTTGAGGACTATGCACCCCTTATTCCAAATGAAATCTTTCACTTAGATGGTCACCTCTATGCCCCTCAGGAGTATCCATTGGTGCGATCGCTAAAAACAGGTGAAGTCGTTACCAACGAAGAGATAGAAATTCATCGAAATGATGGTAGCCGCATTTTCATTAACGTCAACTCAGCACCGATTTTAGATAACCAGGGGCAGATTGTTGCAGCCGTTGTTGTCTTCCAAGACGTGAGCGAACGCCAACGTATAGAGCAAGCCTTACGCGAGAGTGAATCACGCCTACGAGGATTATTGGAGGCAAATCTCATTGGCATTATTATTGGCGACTTTCAAGGCAATATTCTGGAAGTCAACGATGCTTGGTTAGCAACTTTAGGCTACACGCGAGAAGAAGTTTTATCGGGAGAGGTAAACTTCCTGGAGATTACTCCACTAGAGTTTCGGCACTTAGACGAGCAAGCAAAGGCACAGATGAAACAAGTTGGTCGCCATGCCCCGTTTGAGAAAGAATACATTCGTAAAGATGGTCGCCGAGTTCCTGTTTTAATTGGGACTGCCTATTTAGGAGGAGCCAAGAATTTAGGTGTAGGCTTCTTAATCGACTTAACAGAGCGCAAGCGCTTGGAATTAGAACTGCAGCAGCGAGAGGAACAGTTCAAAATGGTGGCTGAAAATGCCCCGGATATTATTACTCGAATCGATTCAGAATTTCGTCACCTTTATGTCAGTCCTTCTGTAGAAAAAGCAACCGGCATTCCAGCCGATCGCTTTATTGGCAAGACTAATGCTGAGCTAGGAATGCCAGAAGACAACTATCGCGTTTGGCAGGAGAGTTTGCAGCAAGTGTTTGAAACCGGCTCCGAACAGGCGATTGAATTTAATTTTCCGACTTCTTATGGTATTCGATGGTATCAGTCGCATATTGTCCCTGAATTTGCTCCTGATGGCTCCGTAGAAACGGTACTGGGGATTACTCGTGATGTGACCGATTACAAACAAGTTGAACAGGCATTACGAGAGAGCGAAGAACGCTTGCGATTGTCACTGACAGCGGCTCAGATGTTTGTCTGGGATATGGATTTGCAGAGCAATCGAGTGGTGTGTTCTGCTAATGCTCTAGACGTTTGGGGTCTTTATGAAGGGACGGGAGAAGAGTTTGTTGCGCTCATTCATCCAGACGATCGACAACAGGTGCTCCAAGCGACGGTAGGGGCATTGGCTGGAGAACAGCCCTACGCACCGGAGTATCGGGTAATTTGTCCAGACGGCGTTGTGCGCTGGCTCAACAGTCAGGGGCAAGTCTATCGGGATGAGACGGGGCAAGGAGTTCGCATGATAGGCGTTTCGGTTGATATTACAGAACGCAAACTGATCGAAGCAGAACGCGATCGCCTTTTAAAACGAGAACAAACTGCCCGACTCGAAGCCGAAACCGAACGCAAGCGGTTGCATGACATCCTGATGCAATTGCCTGCCATGATTGCCATTGTTAAAGGTGCCGATCTTGTGTATGAATTTGCCAATCCCAGCTACCTGCAAGGGACTGGACGCACTCCAGGCATTATTGGGAAATCAATACGGGATGTTTTCCCGGAGATAGAGGGGCAAATTTACTTTGAAGCATTGGAACAGGTTTACCGGACAGGAGAAACATTTATTCGGGAGGAGTCACCTACTTACTGGGATCGGAACGGCGATGGGGTGTTGGAAGAAGCATTTTTCCACTGCATCTTTGCTGCTTGCCGGGATGCTGAGGGAACCATTCAGGGTGTGTTGATTTATAACATTGAAGTGACAGCCCAGGTGCGGGCAAGGCAACAGATTGAGGAATTACTGGCAGAACTTCAGCACAAGGAAAGACAGCAACAATTTCTGATCGAATTGAATGAGGCGATTCGTGCCATTCAAGACCCCAAGGAAATTATGTGGCAAGTGGTTTGTTCCACAGGACAACACTTCCAAGTCACTCGCTGTACCTACGGTGAAATTGATCCAACTCAGGAATACGTCATTGTCGATCGCGACTATTGCAATGGTGTCATCAGCATCGTCGGTAGCCATCACATGGATTCGTTTGGCCCTGAACTCATTGCTGAATTAAAGCAGGGCAAAACTATTGTCGTAGATGATGTCGATCGCGATCCTCGGACTGCCGGAGCGGGGACTGCTACCTTTGACGCAATTCAAACCAAATCTCTCCTGTGTGTTCCCTTAGTGAAAGAAGGGCGATTTGTTGCATTGTTGGTGTTGCACCATGCCTCTGTTCGCCACTGGACGGAGGAAGAGGTGGTGCTGATGGAGCGAATTGCTCAAAAAACCTGGCTAGCCGTGGAGCGATCGCGGGCAGAAGAGCAATTGCGCGAAAGTGAAGCTCACCTGCAACTGGCAGTGAAAATCGGACGCATGGGAACGTGGGACTGGGATATGCAGACCAATGCCTTGCACTGGTCAGAAGGTCACTTCACGATACTAGGGCTAAAACCGAATGAGTGCGAACCGGCCTATAAGGTTTGGGCAAGTCGGGTTCATCCTGATGACCTAGCAGAAGCTGAGGCAAAACTTCAACAAGGCATAGCTGACAAGAAGGAGTATCACCATGAATATCGCCTGCGTTGGCCAGATGGCTCCATTCACTGGGTCGAAGCGAGAGGACAGTTTACTTATGATGCACTGGAACATCCCAAGCACTCGATCGGAGTTGTCATTGATATCACCCAGCGCAAGCAAGCGGAACAGGAACGAGAACAACTACTAGATCGCGAACGCATTGCCCGTTCAGAGGCAGAAGCGGCACAGCACCAATTGGCAACTATTTTTAATACATCTCCGATTGGACTTGCCCTGTTAGATGCACAGCAGCGATTTATTGCCATCAACGAAGCCTTAGCAGAAATTAATGGATTAACCCGCGAGCAACACTTAGGACATTCCATTTCAGAACTTTTTGGTCAATCCGATCCAAAATTAGTTGAAGTCTTTCATCACATCTATACCACAGGAAATCCCTTTATTTCACCAAACTTTGCGGTGAATGTTCCCGGACGCAGCGATCGCCGTCCCGGTTACTACAACGTTTACTATCTTCCGACTGTTAACTCAAATGCTCAGGTCGAAGGGGTTTTAGTTTATGTAGTCGATGTGACGGAGCGCGTCAGGTTAGAGCTTGCCCAACGCTTTCTCTCTGAGGCGAGTGCTGTGCTGGCATCCTCACTCGATTATCAAACGACTCTAGAGCGAGTCGCGCAGCTTACAGTGCCGAAATTAGCGGACTGGTGTACGGTTCACATGATAGAAGAGGATGGTGCGATCGAGCAGATTGCGGTTGCTCACATCAACCCTGCCAAACTGGAATGGGCATATCAGATGAGAGACAAATATCCGCTGAACCCCGATGACCCTCGCGGTGCTGCATTGACCTTGCGAACTGGGGAATCTGATTTGGTGCCGGAGATTCCCGATGAACTGTTAGTACAGGCAGCCCGTGACCCAGAGCATTTAGAGATTCTGCGGCAGGTTGGATTCAAATCGGTAATGACGGTGCCACTACGAACTCAGGCACGAATTCTAGGGGTCATTTCCTTTATCTCCGCCGAATCAAAACGACACTACACCCCGACAGATTTGGAACAGGCAGAGGAATTGGCTCGTCGTGCTTCTTTGGCGATCGACAATGCTCAGTTGTACCGGGCGGCTCAACGCGATCGCACAAAAGCAGAAGCCGCTAACCGAATTAAAGACGAATTTTTAGCCGTATTGTCCCACGAGTTGCGATCGCCCCTCAATCCGATTCTGGGCTGGACAAAATTGCTACGAGGTGGGCGACTCGATGCCACAAAAACCCAGCAAGCCCTGGAAACGATCGAACGCAACGCCAAGCTGCAAGCGCAATTAATTGAGGACTTGTTGGATGTTTCCCGCATTCTGCAAGGAAAAATGACGTTAAACGTCGCTCCTGTGAATCTAGCGGCAATGATTGAGGCTGCCCTAGAAACGGTACGATTGGCAGCCGAAGCCAAACACATTCAAATCCAGACCACATTTAATCCTATTTCAGGAACGGTTTCAGGCGATAGCAATCGCCTCCAACAAGTAGTCTGGAACCTCCTCTCCAACGCTGTCAAGTTCACCCCAACCGGAGGACGCATCGACGTGCAACTAGAACAGGTTGGTATGTACGCTCAGATTCAAGTCAAAGATACTGGAAAAGGCATCAAACGAGACTTCTTACCCCATGTGTTTGACTATTTCCGTCAAGAAGATGGTACAATAACCCGACAATTCGGCGGATTGGGATTAGGGCTGGCGATCGTCCGTCATTTTACCGAACTGCATGGAGGAACCGTTCAAGCAGACAGCTTAGGACAGAACTTAGGGGCTACATTTACCATCCGGCTACCGTTAAACATCGTAGAGCCGGAACCCTCTTCTGATGACAGACATTCAGAAAGTGCGGCAGACTTAGCAGGTGTTCGGGTCTTGGTTGTGGACGACGATGCAGATATGCGGGAGTTGGCAGCATTCACCCTGATGCAATCCGGCGCACAAGTTGCCACAGCCGCTTCGGGGGTACAGGCGTTGGCCCTCCTGAATCAATCTGTCCCCGATCTGCTCTTATGTGACATAGGGATGCCAGAGATGGATGGTTATGCCTTGATTCGACAAATTAGAAAGTGGTCGCCCCAACAGGGAGGCACGATTCCTGCGATCGCACTTACTGCCTATGCTGGAGAGATCAATCAGCAGCAAGCCTTAGCTGCGGGATTTCAGATGCATATCTCCAAGCCTGTTGAACCTGAAGAATTGGTAAAAGCGATCGCCCGTTTGCTGAGACACTGAAGGATTTGAGGATTAGCCTAATGCTGCTTGGTATAGATTTAGGAACAGGCTCTGCTAAGGCATTGCTCCTAGCGACAGACGGAACCACTATAGGTGAAGCATCAAGCTCTTATCCCGTTCATTCACCCCACCCTGGATGGGCTGAGTCGGAACCAGAAGATTGGTGGTTAGCTGTTGCCTCGGCTGTTAGGAAGGCAGTGGGAGATCGCGCTGATGGGGTAGAGGCGATCGCACTTTCAGGACAAATGCACGGCGTTGTTCTAGCTTCGGAGTCGGGTCAGCCCCTGCGTCCTGCTATCCTCTGGGCAGATACTCGCTCTAGTGCCACGCTTAACACTTATCATTCGCTCGATGCAGCTATTCTAGAGCGCTTGGGCAACCCGGTTACGGCTGGAATGGCGGGCCCGACTTTGTTGTGGCTACGAGAACACGAGGCTACTGTCTACACCGAAGCGCGTTGGGCACTCCAGCCAAAAGATTGGCTGCGGTTACGGATGACTGGAGAAGTCGCAACAGAACCATCTGATGCTAGCGGTACTTTGCTTTACGATGTTGTGTCGGACAACTGGGCTGGAGAAGCAATTGGGGCGCTGAATCTACGTGGTGATTGGTTACCAAAAATTATCCCCTCTAGTGTGATCGCAGGCTACCTAACAACTATTGCTTCAGAGCATCTCGGCTTACCTGTTGGCTTACCGGTTATCGCTGGTGCTGCGGATACCGCAGCGGCGGCACTTGGTAACGGACTACTAGAGCCTGGATTGGTTCAACTAACGATCGGCACAGGTGCTCAAATCATTACACCTCGATCGCAACCAATTATCGATCGTCATGGTCGTACCCATCTCTATCGAACCGCCCTACCTAACCAGTGGTACGCCCTTGCAGCAATGCAAAATGCTGGGTTAGCGCTTGAATGGGTGCGAGGTATCCTCGGTTTGAGCTGGCAGGAAGTCTATACTAAAGCGTTTTCTGTTACCCCAGGATGTGAAGGGTTGACATTTTTGCCCTACCTCACGGGTGAGCGAACTCCACACCTTGACCCCTATGTACGCGGGGCATGGGTGGGGCTGGGACTTCATCACACACAGGCGCACCTGATGCGGGCAGCTTTAGAGGGAGTTGCTTTTGCGTTGCGACAAGGTTTTGAGGCACTTGAAGCAACAGGTTTTAAGGCGACAGAACTGCGTTTAGCAGGCGGTGGAACTGCAGAAATGCCTTGGAAACAATTACTGACCGATGTATTGAGAATACCCCTCTATGCAACTACAGTTGCTGCGGCTTCCGCGCGTGGTGCTGCTCTACTGGCGGGTATCGGAATTGGCGTATACGCCGATGCTAATGACACTATCAAACTGGCAGCCACACCAATGCTTGCTGCCACTCCCCAATCAGTTGATCCAATCCTAGAAGAGGCTTGGTTTCGATATCAATCCCTTTATCCACGACTTAAAAAAATGTCATAGGAGTTATGCCTAAAGGAGGAGGTACTAGAACCTATCCACAAATTACTCTTAAGCTAAGACTGTTTAAAATCAGTCAAATAAAATACCTAAGTTTACTACAAGAAGAGGGAGATATTACATGAATATATTAGCTGGAATTAAGCTACCAAAATCAGCCGAAACCTTGGATGTATATATACGGTGTAATGAATCTGCCTCTATAAACTACCAGGAAGATGACAAAAAAGTTGTTTTATCTCGGGGTGGTGTTGTCTCCTCAAATTCTTACTTTAATTCGTTTTATGAGAGATTTTATACTCAATATACAACTCTTAGCTCTATCTACTATGTGCTGAAACTTGAAGGCGATTTTAAAGTTTCTGTTTACCGAGAATTTGATGGACAAAAAAACAAAGAAATAATTTCTGAAGAGAGCTTTGAGAAATGTCAATTCTCTGACCCTGTAAAAATCTCACCAATAAATCTCCTTCAAGGTAAAAAAGCGGGCAGAATATATTTTGAAATAACTTGTTCTAGTGAACAGGGTGCATTTAAAGGGGCATGGATAGCAACCGATCAAAGTAAAACTAGAGAAGCATCCTTGGGGATTGTAATTTGTACCTTTAAAAAAGAGGACTTCATACAAAATACATTAAGTGCAATTTTTCAAGATGAATTACTAGAAACCAAGGACTTTAAAGTATTCGTGGTTGATAATGGTAGAACTTTAGATGAAGCTGATTTCGGAAAGCAAAAACTGAGGCTAGTTCCTAATATAAATGCTGGTGGAAGCGGGGGCTTTACCAGAGGGTTGGTCGAAGCTTTAGAGGAAGAAAAATATTCTCACTTTTTGCTTATGGATGACGATATAGAGTTAGAAAGTGAATGTATTTATAAATTATTTCCTTTGTATGAATACGCCAATTCTGATTTTGCTGTAGCGGGTGGACTGCTAAATTTACAAAAAAAGTATATGTTGTATGAAGCAGGAGCATCGTACAACGCCTATTCTAAAACTAGAGGATTTGGGCCTGGGGCATTAATTGCTTTAAATTATAATATCGATTTACGAGATTCTAATTCTCTCAACAGGTTGCTCAAGGAAGAAGATGTAGATTATGGCGGATTTTGGTTTTTCTCTTTTTCTAAGGAACTTGTTGAACAAACTAAACTACCGCTGCCTTTATTTATCAAAATAGATGATGTAGAGTTTGGCTTAAGAATAAAAGAGTTGGGCAATAACATTGTAGCTTTTCCATCAATGGCGGTGTGGCATCAACCAGCGGCAGCCAAAAATGTAAATTGGGAAAATTATTATTATATCCGCAATGATTTAATAGCTTATTCCATCCATTATTCTCCAGAATATATGGCTGCGGTTGAGCATTTGACAAAAGTAATACTTCAGGCTTTAGCAAAATTTGATTACAATCATGTAGAGATGGTTGTAAAAGCTTTTGAAGACTATCTAAAAGGCCCCGATTTTATCAAAAACACTGACCCAGAAAGCTTTCACATGAGCATTGTAAAGCTTAGTAAAAGCTATAACAACCAAGATGAGGTAGATAAAGTAGCTGGTACTAACCTTTTGACTAGGTGGTTTAAAGTTGCTGCTGAAGGTAGTAATGAATGGTCATCCGTAAGGGAAAAATGGAAAAGTGCTGCCCAGGAGATAACATCTACTATATTTTGGCAGCAATACCTTGGGCTAAAGAAATAGAATTGACCGCCTCCACTGGTTGAGGGTTGACAGCTTAGGCCGCCAGCAACTCAACGATTCACAACAAAAGCGCCTTGGGATTAATTGTGGTAGTTGACACTCCC
Organism: Microcoleus sp. B3-A4; assembly: GCF_036705385.1. NCBI lineage: Bacteria > Bacillati > Cyanobacteriota > Cyanophyceae > Oscillatoriales > Microcoleaceae > Microcoleus > Microcoleus sp. B3-A4. The sequence goes on from NZ_JAUBUI010000038.1 coordinate 38,799, forward strand.
CCGTCACAACGTAGCTTGACGGGGGATTCTTCCTGGACAGCTTGATGCCAAGTAAAAGCAGTGCCTTTATATCAAATCCGTTAGCATCGGAATAGTAAATTCGAGTTCACTGTTGACGGTTGACTGTTCACGGCGTCAACAGTCCACAGTCAGCAGTCAACAGTCAACCGTCAATAGTCAACATCATTCCGGCGTAACCGGAAATGATATGAAAGCCAATTTACAGCAGATTGCAAGCTTATAGACGGCAATAGCAGCATTTAGAAAACCAGTTTTTTAGATGTTGAGCATTAATTAACTCAAGTACGAAGTGCGACCCGAATTTAGTATCCGATGGAAGCAACTTGAGTTAAATGATGACATAATCTTCGCCCACAACAGATTGAGTGACCTGTGGTGTCGGCTCTACTGGGCCGCTGTAATGAGTGTCAATGTATTGGATTAAACTTTCCCGATAAGCTTTGAGATGCGAGTTAAGTGCTTCGATATCCTGCTCTCCTGTCGCGTAACCCCTCTCTCTTCGGAAGTGACCGGATTCCTTCACAAAAGCCATGTCAACTTGCCACAAAGCTTTATCAATCGGGCGATATGACAAATCAACAATATCGTAAGCTGCGAAGCCTTGGGACTTCATAAAACTCATTACATCATACATCTGACCGAACAAAGTAACTTCTACAATTACATATTCAGTCTGCTGCAAAATCTCAGTTGCTCCTGCTAAAACATCTAATTCCTGTCCGTCTACATCAACTTTAATTAAATACGGGCCTGCCAAATTTCTTTCCCTGCATATTCCATCCAGGGTAATTGCTGGTATGTTTCTCACATAAGGATCGCTGCTGTCAGTAGCGCGGTTTTCAGAAATTGAAGAATGCACCATACCGGGACTGACGTTGAGGGTGAAAACTCCCGATTCTTTGGTCGCTGCTGCAATAATGTATTCTGCACTTTTGAGCTTGCGGCAAATTTTGGCGAGATAAGGTTCATTTTCGGCGATCGGCTCAATTAGCAAATGTCGCGAATCGGGGAAAGTTTCGTAAAGGTTAAAAGTTCCCAATGCCGCGCCGACATCAATCACAGTTTTGGGTTGAAAACCTAACTGTTTAGCCAGCAGCAAGCTGCCTGACATCGAGTTCCTGAGAATTCCTGTTTGTTGTTGGCTCACAATTTTTTCCTGATTTCAATGTGGATAAAGTTAATATTATGTCTTGCAGCAGAGTTATGGTATGTCCGAATAAAGAAACGAAGCAATCGCAAACCTCGGCGATTGCTTCCCTTCGGATCGCAATGACCGAAATAGGTTTTAACTTAACCTGCTACTATTTCGCGGATTTCGGCGCCTTGTTTTCCGGTTCGACAGATTGCAAAGCTTCGTCGAGAATTGCCCGTGCTTCTTCGGCTTTACTTCTAGCTTCTCGATAGCGGACATTAGCTTGAGCGAAGTTTTTGAGAACCTTGAAACCATCTTTCAAACGACCAATTTCCTCGGCAGTCACAGCCTCATCGGTAAACAAAATGTCGATCGCCGCCCGGATTTTGAGTGCTTCTTCGCGGGATTCCATGACTTTCAATTTGAGACTTGCCAAATTGCTCAAAATCTGCACGGCTTCAGTAATTGCGTCCTCGCCTTCCGACGCAGCATCTTCGATATCCTTAACTTCAACAAACTGCTTGGGCCCAAATCCCTCCACGAGTTCCGTAGGCAGCTTGCCCTCATCCATGAGTTCCATCAGCCGATCCATCGCTTCTTCGCGGGCTTTGGCTGAATCTTTCCCTTTGACAGTTAAAATAATTTCGGGGCTTTGAGGAAGTGTATAGCGAACCATATTTTGACAGCCTGTGCGCGAAAACAATTGAATGATATTTTATCTTTATTCGATCGCCAGTTGCAGCTATCAATCCGCTCCATTACCAACCGCTTGCCAAAACTTGACACATATACACTCAAAAGGAACCCTCGACAATGAAAGATAAATTTCTTAACTTGCTCAACTTGTTTTTAGTAGCTGATGTGTTTTTCGTCTTTGCCATTTTTGGGTGGTTTGTGATCGCAGTAGCAGGTCGATCGACTGGCGTGAATCTCGGTTTTGATTTGTGGTACAGTCTCTGGCAGCCCGTATTTAATCCCGCCCTCGGAATTCTTATGGGGGGTGCTATTCTCAGCGGTATAATTAACCAAGTTTCTAAACGCCTCAATCCCAAGTAAAATTGATGTTTTGTTGGAGACGGTGATTGGCGATGCTACTTAGTTGGCGATCGAACTTGTGGAATGCGTCAGAGATGACGCACTCAATTAAATCGAGGAAGCTTGAAAATACATAAGTAGTCAAAAACGAGTGAAACGCTCCCCATAAGAGCGATATCTTATCAAAGCAATCACAAAAGTTATGATAGCTTTACATTCTGTAACAGAGTAAAGTTTATTTTCGCCTACCTATTTACGTCGAAAATCAGGATTGGACGATCGGGATCTAAAAATATCAACTCATGTTCTGAAGAACAAAAGTCGGGCATTAATTATGGGAGAACAAAAATGTATCGGTATTCTCACCAGCGGAGGTGACTGTGCAGGCTTAAACGCAGTTATTCGAGCCGTTGTCCACCGCGCAACGGGAACTTACAATTGGAAAGTGATGGGGATTCGTCAAGCCACCAACGGATTGATGAGTCGTCCCCCTGAAGCAATTCCCTTGGATATTGAGAAAGTAGACTCGTGGCTCACCATTGGCGGTACGATGCTAGGCACGACAAATAAGGGCGACCCTTTTGCTTTTCCGATGCCGGATGGGACTCTACGCGATCGTTCTGACGACATTATCGAAGGCTATCATCAACTAGGTCTGGATGCCTTAATTGGCATTGGTGGCGACGGCAGTCTCGCCATTCTCAGGAAGATTGCTCAACACGGCAATTTGAATTTAGTTGCTATTCCTAAAACAATAGATAATGATGTCGGAATTACCGAGCGTTCCATCGGTTTTGATACTGCTGTCAATATTGCCACTGAAGCACTCGATCGCTTGCATTTTACTGCAGCCAGTCACAGTCGCGTTATGATTGTTGAAGTCATGGGACGCGACGCTGGACATATTGCGATCAGTGCCGGAATTTCTGGGGGAGCTGATATAATTCTGATTCCCGAAATCCCTTACCAAATTTCCAAAATCTGCGCCCAAATCCAAGAACGCCAAGACCGGGGAAAAAACTACAGTTTAATTATAGTAGCGGAGGCAGTTCGCACTGAAGAAGGCGAGTTAGTAATGCACACAAATCGCTTAGGTCAAAGTCGATTAGGCGGAATCGGTCAGTATTTAGCTGATACAATTTCGGACTGCAGCGGTGCAGAAACTCGCGTCACCGTTTTGGGACATATTCAACGCGGAGGAACTCCTTCATCGCTAGAAAGATTAATTGCTTCTGCTTTTGGCGTCGCAGCAGTTGATTTAATTGCCGAAGAGAAATACGACTGCATGGTATCTTGGCAAAAGCGGGAAGTTGTGAGCGTTCCTCTGGAAGATGCGATCGCCAAATACAGACCTGTAGACTTCGATGGTACTCTGGTTAAAACGGCCCGCGGTTTAGGGATTTGTCTGGGAGACTAAACAATTACCCGTCCGATTTCTCAAAGATTTAGTCCGGGACGCACTCAGAAGCAAGAAACCGGGTTTTTCAACCGAGACTGAGGGTTTTAAGCCAGTGTATTGTCGTAAAAAAACCAAGGTGATGACCGTCTGTGCTTCCAGGACTAAGATTAACCTGGAAGCAGTGGCGTTTCAACTATTTAGTGTAACTTGCAATCAGTTCCAATCGAGTATCGACCCAGAGCGCGATCGCACTCGGAACTACAAAATACCGCAACAAGTGGAAAGGTGAGAAATTGACACCATTTACTGCACAAATTAGAGTGCGTCATTACGAAATGGACGCCCTCGGTCACGTAAATAATGCTGTCTACCAGCATTATTTAGAACACGCTGCGATCGAACATTTAGAACACTTGGGATTTACACTGGATCGCTACCGGGAACTGGGCGGCGTCTTTGTAATGCGGCGGATAGAGATTGACTATTTGCGATCGGCCGCTGCGGGCGATCGATTGGAGATATCCACTTGGATCGAACAAATGCGCGGCCCGCGCGCTGTCCGCCGCTACGAAATTCGCTTAGCTGGAAGTGACGAAATCTTGTTAAAAGCCGAGGCGCTTTGGGTTTGGGTTGAAGTTACCACCATGCGACCGCGAGCAATTCCCAAACAAATAATTGATATTTTTGAATCACAATCTCAAGCATTACCAACATAGAGAAAAAATCAACTATTATATTTGCAAAATCCTGTAAAAATCTATTGGTTTGTAGTGAGGACTTCAGTCCCCTATTCCCCGTTTGTAGAAGTGCAAAAAGTTGATTGTCGCCGGGGCCGCAAATCCCGATGACAAAAAGTCGGATCGCCCGCCTGCCAGTTTGGATGCCACAGAGGTACGATGGAATATAGGGAGGGAGGCCAAGCCGGCGAAGGTTAAGCTTGGTGACAATACCCACAGGAAGGAAAAAATGACACTTAACTTGCGGCGACCGATTTTAATAGGCGGAATAGGACTTTCAGCAGCGCTGTGGCTGCTGGAAACTCTACAGCATTCGGGTTCAGAAATGGGCGAAACGGCACTCATTGGCTTGGCTGCTGCCGGTGCGGGGTATTGGTGGTGGAAGCAACAATCCCCCAAACTCGAACTCGCACTCCCGCAACCCCTGGCGAACCGGGAAGCAGCCGAAAAAGCGATCGCGACTTCCGAAGCCACTATTAAATTGCTGGCTTCAGAAGCTCCAAACTCCGCCGATCCGGCGAATCTAACAGCAAAGCTCGATCGGCTCAGAAGCGAATTAGACAGACAAGATTTGCGGATTACCGTCACGGGCGGCAAAGCTGTCGGCAAAACTGCCTTAATTCAAGTTTTAAATTCTAATTGGGCATCTCAACACCCGCAAAAGCTTAGTTTACAAGAAACAGCACCGCTATTTGCTAATACAAATGCCGATGCCAAAATCAATGGTGATTTAGCGCTGTTTGTGACAGCGGGCGACATCACTGATTCCGAATTTCAAACATTATCTCAGCTAGCAGCAGCAGGTCAGCGCGTGCTGCTAGTCTGGAACAAACAAGACCAATATTTGCCAGAACAGCAGTCGCAGGTTTTGAACTCTTTGCAGCAGAAAATGCAAGGAATATTGGGAAACGAAGATATAATTGCGATCGCAGCTTCTCCCAATTCTATTAAAGTGCGCCAGCACCAAGCGGACGGCACATTTAAAGAACGCATCGAAAAACAAGTCTCTCAACTCGACGCGCTGACGGAAAGATTGACTAAAATCTTAACTGAAGAACGGCAACAGTTGGTCTGGGCGAGTGCAGTGCGCGAGGCTGCAAGTATCAAGTTAGAGGCAAAAACCTTATTAAATGCTGTCAGGCGCGATCGGGCAATTCCCATTATCGAACAATATCAGTACATCGCCGCAGCCACCGTGTTTGCTAATCCGGTTCCCGCTTTAGACTTGCTAGCAACAACCGCCATCAGCACCCAGCTCGTAATCGACCTCGGCGCTATCTACCAGCGAAAGTTTTCCTTAGACCAAGCTAAGACAGTAGCGGCTACTTTGGCTAATCAAATGTTCAAATTGGGATTAGTAGAACTGTCTACCCAAACTATTACTGGACTGCTGAAAAGCAATGCCGTCACCTATGTAGCAGGAGGCGCGGTGCAGGGAATTAGTGCAGCATATTTTACCAGAATAGCAGGACTGAGTTTAATTGAATATTTCCAAAGTCAAGAACTGGAAAATGCTCCCACAGGCATTTTCAATCTCGACCAGTTGACTAAAACTTTGCAAGCAGTATTTACGCAAAATCAGCAAGTTTCCTTCTTGCAATCTTTCGTCAACCAAGTGGCGAGTCGCCTTTCATCTCAGGTATCTGGGCCCGAAACCGTTAAGTCGGCGGCCAATTAAGTAAAATAAAGGAACAGGCATCTTGCCTGTTCCACAAGACACTTTTTCTGTTGTGGAACAGGCAAGATGCCTGTTCCCCCGCCGAGCCACGCAACCAGTTAATATTTTCCTTCTTCCTTCTGTTATACACTCAAAGGCAGTTTGCACGATGATACAAACTCAACCAAAAATACTAACCTTTGAAGAATTTCTAGAATACAAAGGCGAGAACAGATGCTACGAACTTCACGACGGGGTAATGGTTGAAATGCAGCCAACAGGAGAACACGAAGATATCACAGCATACCTTGTTCAACAATTTACACTGCTCTACACCCAACTGCAACTTCCCTACCGCATTGCCTCGAAAGCGCTAGTTAAGCCACCAGCTAAAGATACAGGATATATCCCTGATGTTTTGCTATTAAACCGTCAAGCTTTAGCATCCGAACCCCTATGGTTGAAGTCAGCAACAATCACCCACGGAACATCTATCCCGCTACTTGTTGAAGTTGTCAGTACCAACTGGCGCGACGATTATCTCAAAAAGTTGGCAGATTACGAAATGATGGGAATTCTCGAATATTGGATTGCGGATTATGCTGCATTGGGCGGAATACGTCATATTGGCGACCCCAAAGCACCCACGCTTTCGGTTTGCCAGCTCGTGGACGGAGAGTATAGGATTAGACAATTCAGAGGGAGCGATCGCATTATTTCACCTACCTTTCCCAATATGGAGCTGAACGTCGATCAAATTTTCCGAGGCGGAGCCTAGTGTTAGGGAAAAGAACAGGCAAGATGCCCGTTCAATATTTTTTGGAAAATTCACCGCTAAAAAATTATAAATTTATGAAAAATTGTATTAAAATAAGAAATAGGATTTATAATTCGACGATCAATTATACCTGCTTAAAAAAGCCGATCGCCAATGGCTGACAATTCCCTTCAAGAAAATCGCTTATCCCTTGCCCGCGCCAGTTTGCGCGAAGCCCTGGCGCGCTATTCCCACCTGCGCCAAGGGAAAAAAAACTCGAATAATACAGAATTAGAAGCGGCGCTGCAATATCAGTTAGATATCTTAACTTCCACCTCAGAAAAACTAGACCACAACGTCATCCGCATTGCTACTTTCGGCTTAGTCAGCCGTGGCAAGTCAGCCGTATTAAACGCGCTTTTAGGTCAAAAAATTCTGCAAACAGGCCCTCTCAACGGCGTGACTCAGTGGCCGCGTTCCGTGCGCTGGAGTGTGCCTTTATCCTTCCTTGACAGCGACGAATCCCCCCAACCCCCCCTTGGCAAGGGTGGGAAAGGAGGGGTGCAAGTAGAATTAATCGATACTCCCGGACTTGATGAAGTTGGCGGCGAAGTGCGCGGCGAAATGGCGAAACAAGTAACTCGCCAAGCTGACTTAATTCTGTTTGTCGTTGCAGGCGATATCACCCGAACTGAATATCAAGCACTGTGCGAATTGCAAACAGCTCAAAAACCAGTAATTTTAGTATTTAATAAAATTGACCTTTATCCAGAATTAGACAGAAAAGCTATTTACGAAAGTTTGCAAGCGCTGGGAAATTCTGAAGAGTTAGCAGCCGCTGCGGTAGCAGAGGAAACAGATAGCGAAAATTTGTCCGATCGCCCAAACAACTCCTCCGATAAATCTACCGCAAAATCACCGCCTAAAATTGCCAAATCATTAGAAATAGTCATGGTAGCCGCTGAACCCGCGCCGGTGCAAGTGCGGGTGGAATGGTCCGACGGAAGAGTAACTAACGAATGGGAGTCGCCACCCGCGCAGATAGACGAACTAAAAAATAAAATTCTCACAATTCTTAACAGAGAAGGTCGATCGCTCCTCGCTCTAAATGCTTTAGTTGAAGCTAGAGATGCCGAAGCAAACATTGCCCGTCACGTTCTCAAATTGCGACAAACAGAAGCCGAAGATTTAATCTGGCAATTTGCAAAATATAAAGCTTTGGCTGTCGGTTTAAATCCAGTGGCATTCTTGGATGTAATGGGAGCAAGTGTCGCAGATTTAGCCTTAATTCGCTCTTTATCCAGACTTTACGGCTTACCCATGACTGGTTACGAAGCGGGGAAACTTTGGCAGACTATTTTCTCCAGTGCTGGCGGCGTACTTTTGGGAGAATTGGGTAGCAGTTTTCTGTTGGGATTTGGCAAAAGTGCAGCGGCTGCGGCCCCGCACATCGGCTTTTCTACTTTTGCCGGAGTCGCTGTCACTCAAGCTAGTTTAGCAGCTTATGGAACCTACGCTGTCGGTCGCGCCGCCCAAGTTTACTTAGAAAAAGGCTGCACCTGGGGCCCCCTGGGACAAGATACGGTAATTCAAGAAATTCTCGCCACCATCGAGCGCAATACAATTATCGATCGCTTGCAGCAAGAGTTTAAAATTGGCAATTAAAAATTGCCCGAGTAGTTGAGTAGGGTACGTCACCAGATGGTTATTTGTGAATAATCGAAGAGCTAGGATATGACGCACCCTACTGCTTTTATTCTTATACAATTGTCAAGAAATAATGCAACTGTAGCTAAGCTCCCAACCGCGATCTTCATCCGTGATTCCCAATTCTTTAATCGAAAATCGAAAATCGTATTACCGTCTGGCAATTCTAACACCTTCCCTAAAATGGGCGATCGTCGCAATTACCGCTACAGAAAAGTAAAATATTCTAATCAGCCAAAAACAAACCCGCATTGACCAAGAAACAATAGTCGGAGCAATACCAGTGAACTGTACAAATCTGGAATTAACTTTTTTTTCAAAGCTGTCAAGGTCTTTCATCTCCGATTGTTTCGTCGGAATAACGGGAAACTGACCAGTATATACGTAATAACCGATAAAACCTGGCAATCCTACTTTTCTATTCAAAAATGAGTTAGTTAATGTTGCAGTTTGCGGAGGCGATAATTTATCAGATTCTCCTACTTTTTCCATCCAAGAATTATATCGGATGGCTGGCGTAATCATGAAAACTAAGGGAACTATAACTATCAACAAAGCCGCACTAATTTTGCGGCCGTATTGAGGGTGTAAAAGCCTTGTCGCCACACCCACTCCCATACCGATAAAAGCAAATACCAATATATTTAACAGTTCAATAATTTCGATACCCCTCAACAAATCGCCGATAATCAGAAGTGTATATAATAATTTGTCGGCTAGTAGCAGAGCGACCCACTTGATGAGAATTGAAACGCCTACAATAGTAGCTACAATCGCCACATACCCGATGGCACCTAGAACGTACAGGAAAATCGAACCGGCTTGTTTGAATGATTGCATGGAATTATTCACTAAGTGAAAGTTGAGGAGTCTGATTGACAAAATTTTTTAAAATTTAGAGCAATCTGGAGTTCCAAATTTGATTTTTAAAATAGATTAGCTTGACATCTTGAAATCAATCTACAATCGATCGACAAGTTCGCGCGCCGCCGCTTTGGTGACTTGTGCGATCCGTTCTTTCACAACATCCTCTTCGATCGCCCTCGGCTCTGTTTCTTGTTCGCGATCAATCCCCAACCATAAAAGATACTCGATATTACCCGCCGGGCCAAGTAAAGGCGACCACGTTAAGCCCCTTTCCTGCCATCCTAAAGCTGTGGCTGCCTTCCACACTTGAAAAATCGCATCGGCTTGAGTTGCTGAGTCTCGCACTACGCCTTTTTTCCCGACTCTCTCGCGCCCTACCTCAAACTGCGGCTTTACCAGCAACACCGCTTCTCGCGGTGGTACCAACAATTCCCACAGCGCGGGTAAAATCTTATCCAGGGAAATAAACGACACATCTACTACCGCCAAATCTGCTGGCGCAGAGTCGCCGTAAAGCTCAGTAGCAGTCATGTACCGCAAATTGGTGCGTTCTTTCAAAATTACCCTCGGATCGTTACGCAAGCCCCAATCTGCTTGACCGTAGCCAACATCTATGCCGTACACGAGGGCGGCGCCGGCTTGCAGCAAACAGTCGGTAAAACCGCCTGTGGAGATGCCGCCGTCGAGACAAATTCTGCCTGCAACGGGAATCGCAAAAACTTCTAAAGCTTTGGCTAATTTGTCGCCGCCTCTAGAAACATAGCGCGATCGCTCTTTAATCTGAATTTTTGCTGCAATATCTACCTCAGTGCCCGGCTTGTCAACTACCTGTTGGTTGATAGAGACTTTCCCAGTCCGAATCAAGGCCTGAGCTTGCTGTCTGGAACTGCACAAATCTAGGCTGACCAATAATGTGTCTAGTCGCTGTTTAGCCAAGGTTTCTAATCTGTACGGATAGGGTTAAGAACAGTACCAGATTAGCACTTACGCACAGGCCCGACTGCTAATTTTTGGCGATTATTTTGGTTTTTCGATCGTCGCGGGGCGATCGCCCCACCTCACATTATGTGACTGAGATCGCTTTCATTGTGTAGTTTTATCACAGATATACCTTCATAAAATCACACAATAATTTTTGCGACTAGCGGATGATTTATATGCAGCTAAAAGCGCTACAAATACCATCAGGGCGATCGACCATGAAAACAATTAACTTTCCTATCAGAAATCCTGGCAATTGTCAAGAAAATCCCCTCGCCTTCGTCAGCGGTGACATCATCCACATTCTTTACCCCAATGGCGAAGTAGAAGCAACAACCGTCGCACAAATCGCTCTGCGCGAAACCAAAAATCCCCTGAACAAATGCCTCATCTGGGGATGTGTTGACGATTTTTAGCACCACTTTTAAACAAGAATGCAATTGTAGGGAAGCTCCAAACCCTTAATTCATCAGTTATTCCCAATTATTCAAATTTTTAATCTATTATTTTTAATCTATTATTTTTAATCTGAAATCTTTAATCTAAAATTGTATAACCCATAAAAAAAGATCGCTTGGAGGCTGTGAGGCCAAAAAAAGCGATCGATCTAACTGCTGCTAACTGCCAGCCACAAGTGCAATTTGCTGTTAAAAGAATTAGCAAATTGACTTAAATATCTTGTTCGCTCAATTCGCGAATCATGTAATCAAAAGGCTGATCCAAAAAAGGCCCCACAGACAAGCCAGCAGCGGCCACCTGAGCCTTAACCATTTCCTTCATAATGCTAATCCCCATCACCGTCGGGCCAATGGGAACGCTTAGAGAATTGTAAGTTTCCCGCAAACCTTGCAGCACGCGCTCGTCGAGCACGTCGGTACTTCCAGCCACCAGGGCGTAAGTAGCATAGCGCAAGTAGTAGTCCATATCCCGCAGACAAGCCGCGTAGCGACGAGTCGTGTAGGCATTTCCCCCGGGACGGATCAGTTCCGGCTGTTCAGCAAATAGCTGGATACCAGCTTGCTTGACAATTGCCGCAGCATTGCTGTTAATCGCAGCCGCCGCCTGTACCCGTGCCGTGCCCGTTGCAAAATAAGATTTCAACCGATCGATACCATCTCGGTCTAAATACCTACCAGCAACATCATAATTTTCAATCAGGCTCGTCACTGCATCGCGCATAAGTTTCTCTCCCAAAAATCTTTATCAATACTTTGCTATCTGAGACAGACCGCCTATTGTAGACTACTACAAATCGGCGTTTGATTAAGATTTGAGATGGGATTTTCAGGGAGCGTAGTCTATCCTCGGCAAACTGCAGCAAAATTCAGCCGTTTGCCTTGTATCTTCAGCCGAAAAATAATCCACAGGGCAAGAATCACGAACTGCCCGGCCGCACTGGGAACCAATTTCAAAATTTTGTAGCCATAGATACAAAATAGTGGGTACTGAAGGCCTACGATCGCCCAAACAGTCTGAAATCGGCCGATCGCCAAGACACAACCAATATCAGGAGTAAGTCATGTTCCAGACACCCCAAGAAGCCTTAAACTACATACAAGAAAATAAGATCCAGATCGTTGACCTCAAATTCATCGATATGCCGGGGATCTGGCAGCACCTTTCCCTGTACCACGACCAAATCGACGAAAGCTCATTCACAGACGGCGTACCCTTCGACGGTTCCAGCATTCGGGGCTGGAAAGCCATCAACGAATCAGACATGACGATGGTCATCGATCCGACAACCGCTTGGATGGACCCGTTCATGGCAGAACCGACCATCAGCTTCATTTGCAGCATCAAAGAACCTCGAACCGGCGAACCGTACAGTCGCTGTCCGCGCACCATTGCCCAAAAAGCCATAGACTACTTGCTTTCGACCGGTCTCGGCGATACAGCATTCTTTGGCCCGGAAGCAGAATTCTTTATTTTTGACGACGTTCGCTTCGACCAAACCCAAAATTCCGGCTACTATTACGTAGATTCGATCGAAGGTCGTTGGAATTCGGGCAAAGAAGAAGTAGGCGGCAACCTCGGCTACAAACCGCGTTACAAAGAAGGTTATTTCCCAGTAGCACCAACCGATACATCTCAAGACATGAGAACGGAAATGCTGCTGACAATGGCAAAATGCGGCGTACCCATCGAAAAACACCACCACGAAGTCGCCACCGGCGGTCAATGCGAACTCGGTTTCCGCTTTGCAACTTTAGTACAAGCCGCCGACTACTTGCTGACTTACAAATACGTCATCAAAAACGTCGGCAAAAAATACGGCAAAACCATCACGTTCATGCCCAAACCGCTGTTTAACGACAACGGTTCCGGGATGCACGTTCACCAGTCGATTTGGAAAGACGGCCAGCCTCTATTTGCAGGCGATCAATATGCTGGTTTCAGTCAAATGGGACTGCATTACATCGGCGGTATTCTCAAGCACGCACCGGCACTTTTGGCAATCACCAACCCCACGACCAATTCCTACAAGCGTTTAGTTCCGGGCTTTGAAGCGCCTGTAAACTTAGCTTACTCTCAAGGAAATCGATCGGCATCAGTGCGGATTCCGTTGTCGGGAACCAACCCCAAAGCCAAGCGGTTAGAATTCCGTTGTCCCGATGCTACATCCAACCCGTATTTAGCATTTGCAGCCATGCTGTGCGCCGGCATTGACGGCATCAAGAATCAAATCGATCCGGGCGAACCTTTGGACGTGGATATCTACGACCTTTCCCCTGAAGAATTGAGCAAAATTCCTTCAACTCCCGGTTCCTTGGAAGGCGCTTTAGAAGCTTTGGAAAAAGACCACAGTTTCTTAACTGAAACTGGCGTATTTACCGAAGACTTCATCCAAACCTGGATTTCCTACAAACTCGACAATGAAGTCAACCCGATGCGGCTACGTCCTCACCCCTACGAGTTTGCTCTCTACTACGACTGTTAGAAAATAAATAATTAAAAATCTAAAGTTAAAAAAGGTGATTATACCATTTTTAACCTGTGATTTTTAATTAATAAGAACGCCGCCCTTAAAAGCGGCGTTTTTTTGGAGTTTAGAACTGCTGGATCAGCGCCCTGACTCTCCTGTTACCCGACACTATCAGGGCGAAGCTATTAGTAGTAGCACCCATTGTAGCCTCAGAGACATCCTCTACAGCCCATTTAGTTGCTTTCTCATCAACAATAAACAAATCGTCAGCGGTAGTGCCTTCCTGAACCCGATATATCTTATTCACAATGAAACGCTGTTGCGCCTCAGCTTTTGGTATGCCCGTAACTTCATCAGGATCGACAGAGAGGACACTGCCTTCTTTTAATGTACCTTTCGAGTTGCTTAAATTGCGATCGTCCCTTTGAGCAACCCGCACGCCGTGAAGCTGTAAACCAGGCTCTGTCTCAGAGATATTCGAGACAGCAGCTAGGACCCCACTTTTTCCCAAACCGAGAACCGCTGCACTAACACTCAAAATTAGAAAAAACTTGAAATGATTCACCGTATTTATGCTCCTTTTTTTGTGAGATTCTACACTCATTCTAAATTAGCAATTAGCAATTAACAATGACCAAAAGATGTCCGATATTTTTGTGATGATCCGCAATCAGAGTAACGTCGCCATGACTTCAGTCGACGGCATTGCGTTTGTCACTTTACTGACTCAAGAAGGACGAGTGCTGGCCGAGGAGACAGTTGACCTGTTTGAGGCCGATGTGAATTTTGATAACCTGAAGCAGGGAAAATATACTGTAGTTGTCAGGCACGAAGGCGTTGAACCTCGATCGGCAACCTGTAGTGTTACAATCACCGATGAAGATAAAGTAATCATGCTGACATTTGTTTACTTGGAGCTAGAACGGGTGCTACTCCGCATTCAAACTTCAACCGAAGAAAGACTATGACCGTGAAAGTTACTCCGCCAAATTCAATTAAAATGTTTCGCTATCGAGTACATTTCTTGGCAAAAGACCTCTGGAGGGAAAAAAACCCGATTTGTCGGATGAATCTTGCTTTACAGTTAGCCGATGTGGCGACAACTCTGGCTAGATTAGAAGTAGAAGAGGCGCGAAAATTTCAACAAGAGTCTGCTAGTGTTGAGGCTTCAGACTCGACGGAACCTGAAAAGTTTTGAGTGTATGAGGTTGCTTTGTGTGATCCACGCAACCCTTGCGTGATAGCAGTTTAAAAAAATAATGTAACTGTAGAAAAGCTCCAAACCCTGATACTCATCAGTCATTTTTAACCTAAAATCTAAAATCTAAAATGGCATGACTCGCAACTCCAAACTATTGTCATTGGTTGAGCTAGTAAAAAAATTGTCTGTATAAAATTCAATCTGCTTGCTACACAACAACTTTCAGCCCTGCGAGGGAATTGGTTGTCGAAAAAACTGCGTTACACTTATACAAGTATCTTTACAAAACAACATAAAAGTATGACAGTTGCCTATCCCCGCAAGCCGCGTAACGCAATGGGAGCGCGCGAAATTTTAGCTAATGTAGTGCGCGATCGCGAAATTCACCTGATCACCCTCAACCGCTACCGCTACAGCGAACAGCGCAGTTGCAAAGACCTCACCGACGTGATCGAACGGCTAGACGGGGAACCGGCCGAACTCGTGCGCGACCTCTCCCGGCACATTTCCGACGAAGCGCGACACGCGATGTGGCTCACCGACTTGCTGGTAGACCTCGGCCAAAATGTGGGAACGCCACCGGGAATCTCCTACATTGACGAATTTGACCGCCTGCTGAACAAAGACCAATACCGCAACCTCGATGACGGTATAATTGCAGTTTTAGCAGCAATCAATGTCACCGAAAAGCGGGGCTGCGAATTCTTCTCAGCGCACATCCACGCCCTCAAACAGGCTCCCCAAACCGCAGAAAACGTCAAAATCCGCGAAACCATCGAAAAGATTTTTCCAGAAGAAGCTGGTCACGTCCGCTGGGGCAACCGCTGGCTGGCCCAAATGGCCAACAAAAGCCCGGAACACCGCCAGAAGGTGGAACAGGCAAAGCGCAAGTATGTGGCGATCGAACAAGCAGCTTATGAATCGGGAATGGATATCATGCTGGGGGCAGAACTCCGCCGCGTCACCCGCCTAGTGGATATTGCCAACACCATGCCGATGTGGGAACGCCCGCAATACCTGATGGAACGCTTGCCCGCAAGCCTGCTGGCCCCCGACCTGCAAATGACCAGAGTCGATGTAGCTCAGCGCGCCTGGAACCGCGACCCCCAGGCATTTGTGGAGAAATTGGTGCCCATGTTCCTCAACGGCTTGAATACCATTGAGAAGAAGCCGGCGGCGACTAAGCCCAAGGCTTAAACAGGATCGCGAACCTGGTTGAAACCGCTCTGCAAGTCAAACTTGCGTCTGCCTCCGCAAACAAGCGAGATATACTGGTTCCCAGGCATAGCCTCGGAACCAGTTATTTAAAGTCATAATTTTAAGCTTTAGCCAGTAAACTGATTATTGGAATAGTTTTCCATCTAAATATAATTATGACTACCAGCGAGCCGAACATACAAACAGCTTCCGCAGAAAGCGAATCGAGGGAAAGCGCGATCGCCTCCGAGCAGGTCGAAAAAGCCACAGCCGTCACCTATGCAGAAGAAATTGAAACTGTCATCGCCAGCATGGCTGTAGACCAAAAAGTGATGGTCGGTCAAAGTGAAGCTGGCGGACATCTTTGGAAGTTCAGGTACGGCAGTGTTGAAGTGTTCGTGCAACTGACGGGCGAAACCGAAGATGATACTTTGACTGTTTGGGCTTTTGTACTGCAGTTGCCAGCGAAGAATGAAGCTCAATTAATGCGGAAAATTCTAGAAATGAATTGGCTGTCTACTTTGGAATCTCATTTTGCAATTGTTGATAATCAAGTTGCCGTAGTATCGACTCGGACGATGGCGGAAATCTCGACCGGGGAAATTTCTCGGGTTATTACTATTGTCGCCACGATCGCCGATGACAACGATGACCTGCTGCAAGCAGAATTCGGTCAGTAGTCATTAGTTAACAGTTAACAGTCAACAGTTAACAGTTAACAGTTAACAGTTAACTAATATGCAGGCCCTGCGATCCAAGCAATAGTGATTCCCAGCCCCAAACCTACAAGCACTTGAAAAGGAGTGTGTCCCAGCAACTCTTTCAGGCGAGCCTCATTAAGGTTGTGATCTTCTTCAAAAAACTCGTCAATAATTTGGTTGAGGATGCGAGCTTGCTTGCCTGCTGCTTGGCGGACGCCTGCTGCGTCGTACATCACAATAATTGCAAAGATCGCAGCGATCGCAAAGTCCGGACTTTCCCATCCCATCGTTTGTCCGACTCCAGCAGCCAAAGCGCCCACAAAAGACGAGTGAGCGCTGGGCATTCCCCCCGTTGTTACCAAATACTGAAGATTAAACTTGCGATTTTTGACCAACTCGATCGGCAACTTCATGATCTGAGCCGCCAGACAAGCGAGCAAAGCAACCACGAGTACATGATTGTTGAATATGCCGCTGCAAATTTCCTGCATAGTGTTTGGTATTTCTAGTTACTGCGGCTGGTAATAAAATCGGCGATCGCCAGCAGCGGTAGAGCTTTGCTCCCAAACACTGCCAATTGAGCCTTAGCATCAGCAACAAGCTGCGAAGCTTGGCGCCGAGACTCCTCAATTCCCCACAAGCTGGGATAAGTCACTTTTCCTGCTTGAACATCTTTGCCAGCAGTTTTGCCCAGTTCTTCTTGAGTAGCAGTAATATCCAGAATGTCGTCAATTATCTGGAAAGCCAACCCAATATTTTGAGCGAAACGAGACAGCCGCTGCAAATCGGCAGCCGAGGCCCCAGCCAGAATTGCCCCACAAACTACGCAGGCTTCTAACAGCGCGCCTGTTTTGTGAGCGTGAATGTAATTCAAAGTTTCCAGAGAAACATCTGTCTTTCCTTCGGATTCCAAGTCAACCACCTGGCCTCCTACCAATCCAGCAGCCCCGGATGCCCGCGCCAAATGGGCGATCGTCTGCAACACCTGTTGGGGGGGTACGTTCTCAGTTTTAGTTGCGATAAATTCAAAAGCATAGGTCAACAAACCATCGCCAGCCAAAATGGCGATATCCTCGCCGTAGACTTTGTGGTTCGTCAGTTTGCCGCGCCGGTAGTCGTCATTGTCCATCGCCGGCAAATCGTCGTGGATCAGCGACATGGTGTGGATCATTTCCAAAGCGCAAGCTGTGGGCATTGCCATAGATGTAGTGCCGCCGGCCAGTTCGCAGCTAGCGAGACACAGGATCGGACGCAGGCGCTTGCCCCCCGCTAGCAGCGAGTAGCGCATTGCTTCGTAAATTTTCTCGGGGTAGATGACCGGGAGTGCATTGTCGAGAGCTACCTCGATCGCCTCTTTTTGACTGACTAGATAAGTAGATAGGTCGAAAGAGGATTCCGGTTGGGACGAACCCATTTCTGTTGCCAATACCATCCCTTGCTCTCTTGTTCTGAATAGTTATGTGGGATATTGTGAGCCGTTCAGGTCGCATCGTGCCGACTTTTACGGCGCTAGTTGCTCGAACTGCGAGCATCAATTAATCATTCTACGGGTGTTGTTGCACAGAAAATCTTTGAGTTTTGATAACTTTGTCAAATTGCCAGTCAATCTAAAATTTACAATCTCAAATCTCAAATCCGCTAATGTGTCTGGCGACTTCCAAAAACCGCTGCACCGCCGCCGTTGGATCGCTGCGCCAAATTAGAGCGATCGCCACAATGCAGGTTGATTCTGGTAACGCTTTGTAAACTACCCCGCTGCGCTGGAAATTTTGCATCGACGCCGGGACGATCGCCACTCCCATCTCGGCGGCTACCAGACTCACAATGGTTTGCATTTGAATTGCTTCTTGAGCGGCGCTCGGGCTAAAACCTGCTTGCTGACAAAGACTGACGATCGCATCGTAGAGTCCCGGAGCCTGGGAACGCGGAAACAAAATGAACGGTTCGGTGGAAAGTTCGCGTAATTCAAGATGCGTGAGATCGGCCGCCGGATGCGTTTCTGGCAGTGCCACGATCAGCGGTTCTCGAAAAACGATTTCAGAATTTATCCCCTCTTCCTCAACCGGAGGGCGCACGAAGCCGATATCAATTTGCCCGAACCGCAGCCGCTGCAACTGTTCGTTTGTTGTCAGCTCGTGCAGTTCGAGTTTGACGGCGGAACACCGAGTGCGAAAGGCCTGCAAAATAGCTGGAACCACGTTGTGTGCTGCAGAACTCACAAAGCCGATCGTCAGTTGGCCGAGTTCGCCCCGACTGGTTTGTCGGCCGAGTTGAATTGCTCGATCGACTTGCTGCAGAATTTTCTCAGCCTCCTCGAAAAAAACCTGTCCCGCTGCCGTTAAATGCACCGTCCGCTTGGTGCGGCGAAACAGTTGAAACCCCAACTCTGCCTCTAAATGCTGGATTTGTTGACTCAGCGGAGGTTGGGCAATATGCAGTTTTTCGGCTGCGCGAGTGAAATTCAGTTCCTCTGCAACTGCAATGAAATAACGCAAATGCCGAAGTTCCATAGCTCCCCAATCATTTATATAGCAATCCTATATGAATTGTGAAAAGGCATCAAATCTTTTCAAGTTAGGAAAATTGAAAAGATTATATTTAGCA
>NZ_JAUBUI010000158.1:0-4536 GCF_036705385.1 Microcoleus sp. B3-A4
CTTGCACTTTACTCTCGATCGCGCGCTCGAATAACCCAGGCTACGTCAAGCGCTATCGCTTATTCAGCAAGCCCTACATAGAGCATTAGTAACTGTCAAGCGGCTACAGAGAAGTCTTTTCAATCTTCCCACAGTCCCTCAAATCGCTGTGGCGACAGTGCTGTGTATCTAACTGTGTGGTGAATGTTTTTATGCCCTAAATAATCTTGGATGGTGCGAGTGTCTGTCCCTTTAGCAGCCAAGTAGTAACCACAGCCGTGTCGGAGCATATGCGGGTGAACCGGGAATTGCAGTCCTGCATTCTTGCCAGCTTTGCAAATTAATTTTCTAGCGGCATCGGGAACCATGGGGCCGCCGCGCTCCGACAAAAATACGAAAGGTGAGTCAGAATTCTTTTTGTGCTGCTGTCGGAGCAATTCTCGGAGCGCTCGCAGTTCATCGCCGCCGATCGGATGGGTTCCAGAGTTTGAACCTTTAAGCCGCTTTACATGGAGAGTCGCAGTTTCAAAATCTACCTGCTGCCATCGCAAATTTACCAATTCAGAAATTCTCAGACCGTGACGGTACGCCACCAAAATTAGAAGTGAGTCACGGTGTCCCCATCTTCCTTTTTTGGCAGCGGTCATCATTGCCTTAACTTCAGATTCTAGTAGATATTCTCGGTCGCGGACTTCAGAATATTTTTTGTGCTGTATTGACTCTCGAACTTGTGGAAGTGGAGAATCTTTTTTTGGCAACCGTGCAGCAGGCATCGCAGCATCCTAATCAGTCCCTACATTATAAGAACTGAGACAAAAGGAAGAGAGTTGGAAAAGCCTTTGGGAAGTGTTGATGAGTGAGTGTGTTAGCCATAAAACCACCCTTTCTCGGCACAGGGTTAGGAGCGAACCCTCAAAGTGCAGAGCTGTGGCACTGACTTGTGCCAAGAATTATTTGAGTCAGTTTCCAGCAAACAGAGTTTGAATCTAAAACTCAAAATCTGACACAACGACCTCAAAAGTTTTTTTGAAGTCGTTGTGTTAGATTTTGAGATTAAAAGCTTGATTTCTTTAAGGTATTGCCGGTTCAAATACAAGGATGCTCGTATTGGAGAGGTTATCAGGAGAACCAACAATTGTGGCAAACAGACCACCCCCTGTCCCAAAGCCTGCCGCATTATTGTTCGCGTTGTAGAACAAATTGCCAGTCACACGGTTGTAAACAATCTCATCCGAGCTGGTTGCTGCGGCGATTTGTTCTGCTGGGGCAGGCGAAGTGATTACCGCAAAGTCTGTAGCTAGTAAAGGATCAGGGAAATTAAAAGTACCTCCCGTTTCGAGTTCACCGAAGTTCCTATCCTTTGCCAAGATTATTTTGTCCCTTCCAACCACGAAGTCAGTGATTCTATCCACACCAGCCTCAGCAGGAGGAACCTGACCGAAGAAGAAGCGGTCATTACCCCCTCCGCCAGTAAGAGTGTCATTACCGCCAAGACCGTAGATGCTATTGTGTGCATTATTACCTGTGATTCGGTTGCTAAGGGTGTTCCCCTCACCGTAAGTATCGGTAACGCCGGTGAGAAGTAAGTCCTCTACGTTATTACCTAGGGTATAGCTGACAAGAGACTGGATAGCATCGAGGCCCTGATTGGGACCTTCAGACACAGTGTTGGTAGAGCGGTTGACCAGGTAAAGGTCGTTACCAAATCCACCGAAGAGCTGGTCATTTCCCTCTCCGAAAGCATTAAGGGTATCATTGCCTTCCCCACCGTACATGAAGTCTAGACCTGCGCCACTTATTAGCGAGTCATTTCCCGCCTCGCCATAGAGATTGTCATTACCACCACTCCCATTGATGGTGTCATTTCCACCAGCGCCAAAGAAAGTGTCCGCTCCTCCACTTCCAACAAGAAACTCAGTACCGTTGGTCCCAAAGTAAACTATCACGATAAATACCCCTAAAAAACTCAGTACATAAAATGAGAATTTGTCAAATAACCATAGGCTGTGATCAAGTTGATTTCCGAAATCAACGGAAACTCACGAGCCAGTCTGGAAAATCTCATCTCTACAAATTAATTAAAACACCCCTGTGACCGAGATCGAGACTGAGAGCGTACTGACTTATGACTGACTTGTGACCAACTTTTAACTAACTGGCTGTAATAAAAACAATTGACTTCTCTGAGAGAGCCTGTATTTCCTAGCCCACAGCTTAAAACTGCTACGGCTGGGTCAGGATACAACCTAATGCTAATAAAGCTGTAGCAGTTCCGGGTGTTAGGTATCTCAAAGTGCAATTATAAATACTAAATACCTAACCTTGGAATCTCGGAATCTCGGAATTGAGGGATTGAGGGATTGAGGGATTCTAGCTGCGAGTTTTGCGACCGGGAGTTTTCGGCTACAGCTTCCTCAAATAAGGGAAACTATCCGTGCCAAGGGGAACGCTAACAATCACTGTTTTGTTCTCAAGCTTCACGTAATAGTCGATTTCCCTTGCGCCGTATGCCGGGCTGCTGGCAATTTTCCCTCTTTGTCCCTGGTAGTCACTTCTTTGAGTAATCTCCACCAAGTCGCCGATCGCAAACCCGGTCTGTTTTTTCGCCACCGATTCAGGTGGTGAAGTTGGATTTTTGGCGACGGGAGTTTTATTTTCAACAGGGGGACTCTGCAATAAGCTTTGTGATTTTTCAGGAGGTGGTGAATTTGTGACTACAGTGACTACAGTAGCCTCTAAAGCCTTGTCAGGCAAGGATTCCGACTGTAGTCTACCCTTGACTACAGTGTGACTACGATTGACTACAGTAGACTCATTTACTGTAGTCACTGTAGTCAAGGGTTCCGGCGTACTGTAGTCAGGCTTAACCCGCTCTGTATCTAGGTTCTGGGCTACTGTAGTCACTGTAGTCGTAGTCAAAGTTAAAGAAACAGATTTTTTGACTGTAGTCACTTCCCCGTATTTCATTTGTTCGAGTTCAGAAAACCATTCTTTAATTTGTTGGGCGTTCGGACGGTGTTTTAAGGGGAAACTGTTTTGAGCATCGCGGACAGAAATTTTCCCCCCTTGCCGTTCTGCCGCCAGTAAAATTTTTGTCAGATTAGGAGCCAAGGCAGATCGATCGGAAAATTCTGTGTAGAGTGACGCAACCTGATCGGCTGCAAATTTTACAAATTTCACTGCCGCCTCTACTGCGCTGCGGGGAATTTTATTTGTCACCTGTTGCCCGTTGAAAACACAAGTCAGAGCATGAATCGTGGTTGCGAGTTTTCCTACCTTCTCAGGCATTTTTCCGAGGGCCCCTCTCAATCCTTGTTTTGGTTCGACTACGCGCCGCCGATGACAGGCGAGAGTAAAAGTCCGATGGTATTCCTTAGCTTCCCGGTCGAATTCAAAATTGATAGCTGGCAAAGCATCAATTTTTTGGTAAAGGTCAGCGAGCATCGGCGTCAAGTCAAATCTGCCGCTGTCATCTTCTGGTAAATTTGGAACCGCTAGCGGCTGAAATACAAAGTCAAACCGAGCAAATTTTCCGTTACTGTCGGAACAGTCTTTGAGTAAACTGGCGAGTACGTCCGGTTGAATAGTTCCAAAAATGCTCAAACCTACAGCTTCAACACTTGCCCTTACGCCTGAAGCCCGCAAAACCGTAGTCCCCGTGCCATTCCAAAAGCTGAGCATATCTTCCTCATCAGAACCCTTGCCGCCCCGATACTGGTTTGAAGATTTAAGCATCCCTGCCAGTTCATCGCAAAAATACATCACCGCCTGTTCGGGGAATTCTGCTTGCTGGTAAATAATGCCTTCCCCGGTGGTTTTGTCGAACATATAAAGCCGTTGACGGGGTGGTTTTGGGGCAGGCCCTCGATCGTCCTCTTTCTTGGCCACTTTCCAATTATTCAATTCATTCTCGTAAGTTATTTGGGCTTGCTCAAATTCTTTCTTTGCCCGTTCCCTCAAAACTCGCATAGGTCGATCGATGATTGCTTTCGGTATTGGAGTTTTTAATTGCGATACCTCAGCAACAATACCAGCGTTGTAATTAGGCACGCAGCGCCAGTCGGTATCTCGCCTGAGAATCGTCTCTGTCCCGACTTTAAACAGGCTTGATACCTGAGTCAGTAGAGCGGCAAGATAGCACTCCGATCGCAAGTTCAGCATCGTCGCGAGTTTCTCAATCGGCTTCGCCAACCCCAAAGGTAAAACCTCAGTCAGTGCGATCGAGCTTTTGTGTGCGCCTAATAAAGTTTCAATTTCTGTCGCCACGTCTGGGCGATCAGATTCTTGCTCTAATTCTTGTTCACGCTCGCGGTAAATTTTCCAAACATCAGCAGAAGGGATGCGGTACTTTTGGGCGAGTTCAGAAATCTTAACTTGTAGCTGAGATTTCTTGAGGTCGGAGTCTAGCAGTGATTCAACTTCTTCGCCTAGTTCAGAAATAGAGGGGTTTTGAACCGGGCGAAGGGGCACAACATTATTTAGAGTAATCCAAGAAATAAATGATCCAAAATGCTGGGATACTGGAGAAATAATCAGTGTGCCATCTGTTCTATGTTT
>NZ_JAUBUI010000159.1:0-4510 GCF_036705385.1 Microcoleus sp. B3-A4
CTCCGGGGCACAATGGAATCGTGACAACCTGGCTCAAGTTCTGAAACATCGTTGTGCTTATTTAAATCTCGCTTTGGCCTGAATAGTATTTATACTCATTGCATATTTGAGATGCTCCCGAGACAACTCCCGATCTTTCCTGCGTCATTGCCCCTATGGGCTTGAAGAAAATTCCCTGTTCGACGAGAAAGGTAGTCACTAAGTAACCGATAACATGAGCAAAAGTTTCGTGGTCTTCTCCAGGCATCAGAATCTCGATCGTCCCATCATAGTAAAATAGTCGCACTCTAGGGGAGCCTTCAAAGCCTTTTTGGATAAATTTAAACCGTTCCCACATTCCATGATGAACAATTCGCTGATCTGTGGTTTTGCTAAGTAGTGGAGGCATCGCGCTCAGATCCAGTCCAGAAGTTATCTTGATTGTAGCTCATATTTTTGACGTTCAATCAAATTTTGCCAAACCCAAAATAGCTTGTTTATTGACAATAGAAATTCTCTAAAACCGCAGATAAACCAGATTACTATCCGCGTTAATCTGGGTTCATCTGCGGTTTTAGAATCCCACTAAGAACCACCCCGCAACTTATCTTCAACTTTTAAACTCCTAATCTGTTCGCGAATCACATCGGTTTTTGTTCTACCGCTGTTCGCGCAATAAGCTTCTAGCCGAAGCATTTCTACTTCAGGCAGTCGGATGGTTAGAACTTTAACATTTTTACTCATACTGCAATTATACTAAAAAATGCAGTACAATTATAGCAGATAAATGCGCCTTGGCAGAATGTTGCCGCACCATGCCAAGACGACTTCCCCGAAGTTGAACGTCCAACAAAGGAGCAATTTAATTATGATTCAAGATCCAGAAAAAGATCCTGAACGCTGGGACGAGCCGATTTTAGCGGATAATCCCAGGCAAGCGAAACAAGATTGCCAAAAACGAGCCGCTACCGGGTTGAATTAGAATCTGTGACTCAACCCCGAAAAGTTGAAAATCGCCCTCAAGTCTACCGTTGCAACTACAAGGAGAAAGAGTAATGGCTGTTCTGGAATGTGTAAAACCGGGTGCTAAACTTGGTCAAATTATTCTTGCCGTAGATCTTACTGTTGCCGGTGCTGTCGCTCGCGTTCTGGCAAAAATTCAAGACTTGGGATATGACTCAGAAATTCGTCATGTCAACTATCCGTCTGGAGTTCACGTCTTGGCAATTCTCAAAGACGAACAGCACAAGCAAGCAGTTGATGATGACTACTTGCTGGAGGATTGGCTACAGGTAAGGTCTGAAATTAACGCCGATGCCGTTCATCTGTGGCGCGGCAAATAAGCTACTCAACAATTATCTAAAACCGCAGATAAATGCAGATTATTATTAAATTTATCCGCGTTTATCTGCGTTTATCTGCGGTTAAAAAATCCCCCTACGAACCGCCGCGCAATTTATCCAAAACCGTCCGGTCTTCCAAGGTCGAAGTATCCCCAGAAACCTCTTCTCCCGCAGCTAAAGAACGCAGCAATCGGCGCATGATTTTGCCGCTTCGCGTTTTCGGCAAAGCATCGGTAAATCGAATTTCGCCGGGACGGGCGATCGCCCCAATTTCCTTAACAACGTGCTGCTTCAATTCCTTAGCCAATTCATCGCTAGGTTGCTGCGAGTTGTCCAGCGTGACAAAAGCCACAATGTCCTCACCTTTAATCTCATCCGGTTTACCAACAACCGCAGCTTCCGCCACCGCTGGATGCGATACCAAAGCTGACTCAACTTCCATTGTGCCGAGTCGGTGTCCGGCCACATTAATTACATCGTCAACGCGGCCCATTACCCAGAAATAACCGTCTTTATCCTTGTGCGCGCCGTCCCCTGCAAAGTACACAAATTCGCCATCTTTCGGGTGCAAATATTCCCAATAAGTGCGGCGGAAGCGATCGGGATCGTTGTAAAGTGTACGCATCATTCCCGGCCAAGGATGTTTCACCACTAAATAACCGCCGCTTTCGTTAGTTACTGGTTCGCCATCTTGGTCAACAACATCGACCACAATTCCGGGGAACGGTAGAGTGGCAGAACCGGGTTTTGTAGGAATTGCACCGGGCAAAGCGGTAATCATAATTCCCCCGGTTTCTGTTTGCCACCAAGTATCGACGATCGGACAATTCGAGTTGCCAATTACGCGCTGATACCACATCCAAGCTTCGGGATTGATCGGTTCGCCGACGGTTCCTAACAATCGTAAAGATGACAAATTGCGCGCGTTGGGCAAGTGTTCGCCCATTTTCATGAATGTTCTGATCGCAGTGGGTGCAGTGTAGAAAACGGTGACGCCGTATTTTTCGATCACATCCCAAAAACAGCCTGGGTTGGACGCGCGGGGTGCACCTTCGTACATGATTGTGGTAGCGCCGTTGGAAAGCGGGCCGTAGACTATGTAACTGTGACCTGTAATCCAGCCTACGTCTGCGGTGCACCAGTAGACATCGGTATCTTGAAGGTCGAAGATCCACTTGGTTGTCATGTGGGTGTAAAGGTTGTAGCCACCTGTGGTGTGGACGACTCCTTTGGGTTTGCCGGTACTTCCCGAAGTGTAGAGTACGAACAGCATATCTTCGCTGTCCATTGGTTCGGCGGGGCAGTCGGCGGAGGCGTCTTTTTGCAAGTCGTGCCACCAAAGATCGCGCCCGGGTTCCATGTGTACTTGCTGTTTGGTACGCTGGACGACGATAACGTTGGTAACGCTGGGTGTGACGTTGTTGGCGAGGGCTTTGTCTACTTGTTCTTTGAGGCCAACTGCTGCATCTTTGCGGAAGCCACCGTCTGCGGTGATGACGAGTTTTGCTTCGCCGTCGTTAAGCCGATCGCGCAAAGCTTCTGCACTAAAACCGCCAAAAACAACGCTGTGTACTGCACCGATTCTGGCGCAGGCTAGCATGGCGATCGCAGCTTCGGGAATCATGGGCATATAAATGCCGACGCGATCGCCCTTTTGGACTCCCAATTGTTTGATGACGTTCGCCATTTGGCAGACTTCGCGGTGGAGTTGCGCGTAGGTGAGGGTGCGGGAGTCTCCGGGTTCGCCTTCCCAAATCAGGGCGGCTTTATTTTTGCGCCAAGTAGTTAAGTGGCGATCGAGACAATTGTAGGAAATGTTAATTTTGCCGTTGACAAACCATTTAGCAAAAGGCGGTTGCCAGTCGAGCACGGTATCCCAGTTTTGGAACCAGTCTAATTCTTGGGTGGCGAGTTCTGCCCAGAAGGCTTGGGGGTCAGCTTTGGCTTTGTCGTAGATGGCTTGGTACTCTTCTAGGCTTTTGATGTGAGCTTTTTGAGAGAATTCAGCAGGCGGCTGAAATAGGCGTTTTTCATGAAGAATTGATTCGATGGTATCTTGTGACATTGCTTTTAACTTTAACTTCAATTAGTCTTTGTAACTATTGTTTGCATAAGTTGGGGCAAAAGTATGTTTATTTTCCTTAAGACTTTGGGTAATTTTGTAAGAGGTTGAGAGGTTGTTCTTTTTTTGCTACCCGATGAAGGCCGATCAACGCAGATTAAGAGGATTTTTTCCCTATTTAATGCTTGATTATTCTTAGTGATTATTGTGCTAATTTTTTTTAAATTGTACTCCCTGGTAAATTATCTCAGCTATAATTATGTAGTTAGTAAAATTTAATGAAATGAAAGCTATGACGCAAAATTTAGAAGCAAGCCAGCTTTCTCTAAATGACGTTCGCCGCCTTCTTAAACTGGAAAGACAAAGAGGAGGCTCTTTTGCTAAATTTTTATCTGTGGAACCTCTGACGGATTTTGAACAGCAGGAATTATTGCTAATCGGTAATCACTTTTGGCGTCATCTAGAAGCAGGGAAAGTTTCTGCAAAACTGGTTAAGTTTTTAGTGCTTTCACCATTAATGAGATTAACGGGATTTTTTAAAGTTCCTGTGGTGCTGACAATGGAAGATAGCATCCCGATCGAGGTTGAGGATGGGGATACTTTAATTAAAGGGCGCTTGGATATTTTAGCGGTAAATCAGCCGGATGCAGAGCTCGCGGCGGCACAGTTTTGGATTTTGGTAGTCGAGCCGAAAAATAGTGCGATCGATCCTTGGGCCGGTTTGCCGCAATTGCTGACTTATGCTTATAAAAGTTTGCAGCAGCAATCGTCTGTTTGGGGATTGACGACGAATGGACGTAACTATCAGTTTGTGTATCTGACGCGGGGCAATCCTTGCACTTATCAGATTTTACCAGACTTGAGTTTGACTGACCCAGAGCGATCGCTCTTGTTGGCGCAAGTGTTGAAAGCTATTTGCAAGTTGCAGAATGTGCAGTTGCAGTTGGCTTAACAAGGGCGATCGCATCGGATGTTATGGTGACGGTGGAGTCCTGTGCTCGATCGGTGGATTTGGCGGTTGTTGGGTATTTTGAGGGGTGATGTACGTTGTTAAGCTGTTCAGCATCTAAAACGCATATTGCATAGTATAATATGATGATATTTAGAAAAAGTCAATGCCTACTAA
>NZ_JAUBUI010000039.1:0-56952 GCF_036705385.1 Microcoleus sp. B3-A4
TGGTCATTCTTTAACGTTATATGCTTGCATAGCAAGCATTCTAACGTATTTTCACCGTATTTTTTGTTTAAGTCCCGATAGTACCCTATCTTTGTGCCCGTGGCGTCCAGCAATGTTTGAGATTTGAGATTTTTAATTTAATCTCAAATCTCAAATCGCTAATTATTTAATAGGTTGAGGGGTAACTCGGGCGCTCTATCCATCCTACTAATAATCATGACCCCTAGTTAAATCCCTTTCACGAATCCTTGACGATGGGTGTGTTGGAACTATTATTAACTGCTGACAGTGTATACGGCGATTCCGGTTCGGGATATAACTTAGAATATTTGCTATCGTAATGCCTGACCTCAAAATAGTTTAAGTTGGACGGGTGAGGCTTATATATGGAGAAACATTCCAAAAGACAAAAAGTTGCGGCACTCTCTAAAGGCCCGACATTCACTACTTGATTTTTGAAGATGCGACCGGATTTTATCCACTGTTTCATCTGCTTTCTTGACAAACAGTAAAATGCGGAATGAGGATTGCTAAACTCAGCAAATTTTACACCTTCTATCTGTACACTAGATAGCTGATTCCACGATAGCTGCGAATCTATGGTCAAATCAATATATCTCTTGGTTCCTTCATACATTTCAAAACGGTTTGGGTAAAGAATAGCCTTCTCATACCCGCTTTGTAGGTTAAACTTTTCTAATTTTTCTATAACGAAAGCATCGTACAAAACAATGTCATCTTCTAGGAATAAAAACCAGTCAAATTTTTCTACTCTTTCGACAAATTCTTCCTGAAGTCTAAACTCTACAAACATGGGGTCGCATTCAGGGCCTTCTTGTATCTGAATGCACTTAATTTGATATTCAGGTAAGTAGGCTGTAACGTGCCTGTTCGGTAGAGTTTGGATAGTAATACTCAGGTCGCAATGAGCAAAACTCGTTAACAGTCCATCTATTGTGTGCCTGAGTCTCTCTATTTTTGCTGCGGCTTTTTCTGGATTTTTAGATTCTTCAACTGATGTAATGTGTGCGACAGCCGCAAAGACTTTGGGGCGTTTTTTTTCGGGCTGTTCGTTTTCTTTGAATAAATTTATAATGCGATTTCTTTGATAAAAAAACATCAGTTTAGTATACCTCGTCGCCACTCGCGATATTTGTTGTAGCAGAGCCATTTGTAAGAAGATAAAGTGCATTACTTTGCTTCTTGTATTTTGTTCGGCTGACATAGAGACAATCTCCTTTTTGTTTTTTTTGTTTACTGAAATAGTTGATTGATTGGGACTAAATCCATCGGTGATATTTTATCGATTGGCAGACCCAAACCAAAAGCCACTCTGCACCAAAGTATAGTTGCCAGTACCCCTACAAACAGCCCTGTTAATTGAATATCCTGCCAAAAACAAGTTAGTCCTTCTTTCCACAAACCGTAGTTAGTTACTGCATAGGTAGGAAGGTCGCCGAGAGCTACAGCAATCACGGCACCTAAATTACCTTTTAAGTAGTATCCCAGCGGTATACTTATACATAGATTAACAAAAGTCAGCAGATTGCCAATAGCTGGGTACTGAGACTTTCCTACGGCTAGCAGACAAGAACCCATCATATTGTGGAGGGTGGTGTGCCAGATACCTAAAGCCAAGATTGGCATCATCCAAGATGCAGCCTCATACTCTTTCCGATACAGTATTAAAATTAACTGATCTCCCAAGCTCACAAAAATTGCTAAACCTACGGCTAATGGTATTAGAATTAGCTTGCGGTTCTTGAGTATCTTGGCGCGCAACTCCTCCCGCGGCAACTCTGCCAGCATAGAAATTGAGGGAAAAATCACCCGGCCACTAATTGCGATGATGACTTGGCGCGGCATATCCCCCAGGGTAAAAGCGATGCCGTAAATGCCCAACATTGTTAAAGTAAATATTTTCCCGAGAATGAGTCGATCGGCTTGAGAACACAGAAAAAATAAAATCGTAGACAAAAATATCCATTTGCCATAAGAAAATATTTCTTTTACTGCTTCTTTATCCCAAGCAAAGCGGTTTGACTTGCCGGGAATCAAAAAATGGCTCCATACTAACTCCACTACAGCTCCAGTCCAGCCGCCTGCAACGATCGCCCAGATGCTGCGATCGAAGAAAGCCCACAAAATCATCACTGTAGTAGAAATTATCTGTGTACCCAACTCAAAAAGCACTACTTTCTTAACGCTCATTTTGCGTTCTAGGGTGGATACGGAAGTCGATTTAAACCCTCCTATTAGGGTATTTATACTTATGGATGGAATCAACCACATCAGACGGGGTTCTTCATAGAATTGAGTAACTGGCCAGGTTATTAGAATTAAACACAACCAAACAAACAAGCTGCGAATAACTTGCATTGTCCAAGCAGTGTTGAGAAATTGAGGATCGTCCCCGCGCTTGTTTTGAATGATACTTGGGCCCAGACCTATGTCTGTGAATAAGTTAATGCCTATGATGAAAACGTAGGCTAGACCCATTAGACCAAATAATTCAGGCAAAAGCAGGCGCGTCAGGATTAGGTTGCTACCAAATCGGATAATTTGACTGCTTCCATAACTTGCGATCGTCCACGCAGCACCTTTGATAGCTAATTTTTTTTCTGATGACATATACTCAGAATTTATTTCCTAATTACGAGTGTAGTGGCTGAATTTGTTATTTGCAACTCCTCCAGGATGCTGCTGCCACTTTTATTGCTGACTTTACTCTATCTTCATATGTATACCCAAGTTAGAGCTGGACTGTCCCTCTCGCAATAAATGTAAAATTTAATCTGATACTTACTCCCCATCTAATAATCATAAGGGTTTTTTGGTTCGGGAATTGGTTTGAGGGAGGATGCTTGAATGATTAATTTGCGCTTGCCTTGAAGTTCTTCTACGATCGTTTCTCCTTCTATTTCTAGCCAACTGTCTGGGGCAAAGGTGGTGCGACTTTGACCGATCAGTAATTTTACGGGTAACCCGATCGGATAGGCGTCTGCCGCGCAGCAGGTAATGATAAAACGCCCGATCCACATATATTGTTCTGCTAGGTTAGGGGGATGAATTACAAATCCTTGAACTTTGACTTTTTGACCTCTGTATGTATCCGGTTCGGGGTTGAAATTTAACAGCCGCACCCATTCGACGAGCGATCGCTGTTCTGGTTTTGTAGTATTGCGAAATTCTTGGGGTTGCAGTCTGGTGATTGGCAGGGATTCGGTGAGGCCTCGTTCTAATGCTGTCTGGCTGGTAAAAGTGCGTGGCGTTGTTAGTAAACCTATTAATGCGACGCTCAACATTAAGGTGCTGCCGATGCTGGGGGGAAACAAAGTAACGTGTTCAACTTCTGTAATTCTGAGAGAGTTATTTGCGGGTGATGTCCGCGATTGCTTTGTGGTGCGATCGAGTTTTAAGAGTTCCCAAGTTTTTAAACCGCCAATAACCATTAAGCCGATTCCTCCAGCTAAAGTCAAGCCAAAGTAATTGGGGTGAATGAGAATGCTTAATTTGCCTGTGATCCAATATTTAAGAAGAAGTATTCCCCACGCTAAAATAGCTAGGGCATCCAGCCAGGGGCTAATTTTTTTAAGATTCATTTTTTAAGAGTCATTGAGAGTTTGAAACTAGAAAGTTGCAGGAAGAGAAAAGGAAGAAGAAGAAATAAGGAACAAGGAAGAGGGGAAAAATAGCTATCTGTAGATTGATTTCCGTGCCGCAGCTCAAAATAATTAAAAATCGAAAATCGAAAAGGGTATTACTTGTCTGTCCCCGCTCATTTATTAACCTAAATGCAAGTTTACAGCGAGGGTCATTAAAAAGGTTAACTGAGCTGCCAAGACAATGATGTAAACTACGGCTCTACTTTTAAAAATTGACAGCATTAAACCGATGCCTTTGAGGTCAATCATCGGGCCGAAAACGAGAAATGCTAACAGCGAACCGCTGGTAAATGTGGAAGCAAAAGATAGGGCAAAAAAGGCATCTACTGTAGAACAAATCGATACGACTGCGCCTAAGAGCAGCATGGCTAGAATCGAGGAAACGGGGCCTTGGCCGAGGTTGAGAATTAGTTCGCGGGGGGCGCCAACTTGAATGATGGCTGCGATCGCACTTCCGATTACCAACACTCCTCCCAATTCGCGCAACTCCTGTACCATAGTATCTAAAAGCAGGCGCAGACGCTCTTTAGAAACGCGGTGGAACATGGAGGAACGTTTCGAGGTTTTTTCTGTTTGGTCTGTTTGTAATGGCTTCCAGTCGTCTTGTAGCAAGGATTCGATCGGCACCGCTCCACCAGGCTGACCCAGCATAAAAGTTCCCGACTGCAACAGCAGCGGAGTGTTGGTTTGGACGAGTTTTTTTTCGGAAAACTCTGGTTTTGGCAGGGGGATAGCGCGGGCTACAGAGGGTTGCAGCAGAGGCCGCAAGTCTTTTTGGGTGCTGAACACCCAGCCTATAATTGTGGCTGTGATTAGGGAAAATACCACCCGCAAAACTACAATTTCTGGCTGATCGCGAAATGCCGTCCAAGTCGCCCAAATTACCACGGGGTTGATGGTGGGGGCCGCGAGCAAAAAGCCGATCGCCGCTGGTGCGGGCACTCCCTGCATCAGTAGCCTGCGGGCTACGGGCACGTTACCGCACTCGCACACGGGAAACAAAAAGCCGATCGAACTGCCCATCAAAGCCCCCAGTAGCGGGTTTCGCGGGATGCGGGATACGAGTTTGCGTTCGTCTACAAACCCCAGCAGCAAACCTGAGAATAAAACTCCCAGCAGCAGAAAAGGTATTGCTTCTACTAACAAGCTGAGAAAAAGGGTAAAAGCATTGTTTAACTGGTTCGTGAGGGCGGGTTGCATCGATCACCTACTGGTAGATTGCTATTTAGTTATACGTCTTTGGTAGAACTCCTTGTAGATCATACCAAACCATAGCACTAAGTTAAGAGCCAGTTAATTTTTTTTAGCCTTTTTTTTGCTGGATTTTGTAGACCTTCTAATTTAATCAATGCTGATGCCTTGAATGATTTGGACTGGTTAAACTTGTTTAAATTTGACTGAATTTTTCTTCATATCCGCCTCGTACAGCCAGTCAATAATTGACTCTGCAAACCGTCGCAGATTTGATGGATCTTTCGGTTAACAATAATTGATTGTAGAACAAATGCCAAGGCAGATTTTGCAGATTGCGGGCGAGGCTAACTTTTGGGAACATCTCAATGAAAGCAGTCAAGCCCAAAATTGGAGTTAGGAGCCAGGAGCTAGGAGCCAGGAGGAAAGACTCAGAAGGAAGGAGGAAGAAGAAGTGTTTTTACAAATATGAGATGCTCCCTAACTGTTTTATATAACTATTGCTATAAAATTGGTTTGTAGCGATGACTTTAGTTTTCACTACAAACCTATAGGGGGCGCACTGGCAGGTGTGTCGCTGGCTGAACGTTACGGGGGGTTGCGAGTACCGGATCGGGGAGATGGGATGAAATCGCCTCAAATGCCCTAGCTTGAAAGGCGTCCCGCCATCGCGATTGCAAGCTAAAACTCCGGGACGCGATCGCCCCAATTTCTGCTTTTAACTTGTCTCCTGACGGCGTGCATCGGGTGGGCGATCGGGCAATTCCGATTTTCCTCTCTTGTCCATTAATTATATTTTTATATATTTTTCAGTTGAATAATTTTATTAACACAAGGTTAAAAAAATAACTCAAGGTTAATGAATAATTAAATAGTCGAACCAAGCGTTAATACCCCTCAAGTCAGTCTAAAATAAAGTCAGGCATAGCCAGGGCGCATTTATCTCGGTGATACTTAATATTGCTTCATACTTTAAGTGGTAAAATCCCATTTACTACAGTCAGTTTTTTGTGTAATTAAAAAAGCAGTTTGTCAGGATGATCCCGGTCAAAGCACTCAGCAACTTACCTGCTGACCTTTGGTAGCTGAATGTCTGCTAGCAAATATAACCCCAAAAAAGCGTACTGATGAATTTATGTTGAATACCTCCTGCGTAGAAAGACCAGTTCGACCCATCTCCGAGGCTGACCTAGGAGCACTTTGTTTAGACTCTACTCTCCAAGAATTGTCGCTTTACGATTTTCAGGTAGAAGCGACGGATTGGGGAATGCGAATTTCTCAGATGTTAGAAGCTAATCCGCTGTTACCGGGAGTCATTGTGACCCATCAAGGTGAATTTGCCGGTATGATTTCCCGGCGGAGATTTTTAGAATTTATCAGCCGTCCTTTTGGGCGAGAGTTATTTTTAAAGCGACCTGTGAGGGCTTTGTACCGCTTTGCCGAAACTGAGAGTTTAATTTTTCCCAGCAATACTTTAATTGTGGATGCAGCAAGGAAGTCGCTGTTGCGATCGAAAGAACTGCTTTACGAACCTATTGTAGTTCAAGTGTCGCCTCAAACTTATAGTTTGCTAGACGTACACGAACTGTTAGTAGCCCAATCCAACATTCACGAACTAGCGACAAAATTGCTGAGGCAGCAAACTCAATCTCAACTAATTCAAACCGAAAAACTAGCCAGTTTGGGGCAGATGGTAGCTGGAGTCGCCCACGAAATTAGAAATCCCGTCACCTGCATCAGCGGAAATATCGGCTTTTTGTCTAACTACTCGAAAGATATCATGGACTTGCTGTCTGCTTACGAAGAGATTGTGGGTGACAGCGAAAAAATTGACAAACTCAAAAAACACATAGAATTTGATTTTTTGCAAGAAGATTGGGTGGAAATTCTCAAAAGTATGAAAGTTTCATCGCAGAGGCTGACCGAACTCGTCACCAGCCTGCACACCTTTTCTCACATGGACGAAGCCCACTTGAAACAAGCTAACATCCATGAATGTATTGACAGTACGCTGCTAATTATGAAAAACCGTCTCAAGTACAGCATTGAAGTAGTTAAAAGCTATGGTGATTTGCCTTTACTCAAGTGTTACTCGGGTCAGTTGAGCCAGGTATTTATGAATATCATCAGCAATGCGATCGACGCTTTGGAAGAGGTAAAAGAAGAAAAAGATTTTGTGCCTGCGATTACTATTGAAACCGAGGTAATAGACAGTTCTGACGGAGACTGCGTGAATTCGGAATTAATTCAAAATTATGTTATGGGCGATCGACAAAATTCAAAACAGCTATCCTGCGCCACCCAAAACACCGGTTTCAGCCCAGAAGCAGGGGAAAAAAATCCAAATAACGCTTGGATAGCCATCAGAATTGCCGATAACGGGCCGGGAATTCCGCCAGAAATTCAGCGGCGGATTTTTGAGACGTTTTTTACTACTAAACCCGCAGGCAAAGGTACTGGTTTGGGGTTGGCAATTACCCATCAAATTGTTACGGAAAAGCATAAAGGCAAGTTGAATTTGCATTCAACTCCCGGTACGGGTACGGAATTTGAAATTTTGTTGCCATTGATTTGAAGGCCTGGGGGACTGGTCGATATCGATTTACCGTTCAAGCGGGGGCGGGTTTATTAGACGAGCAATTTTAGCCGGAGATTGTTTGTAAAACCCGCCCCTATTAATCGGTTACGCTCGAAGCTGAACTGGCATCACCAAGAATGTAGCATTGACTCCACCCAAAGGCTGGAAAATTACGGGGGCTAAAGCACCGTTTAATTGCAGTTGAATTTCTGGGGATTGAGCCGTTTTTAAGATATCAATCAGATATTTCACGTTGAAAGCAATATCTATGCTGTCTCCAGAAATTTGTGCGGGCATTGACTCTTTACCGCAGCCGACATCTTTAGCATCTACAGACAAAGTAATTTCCTGATTCTCCTCGTCAATGCTGCATTTGAGAATATTATTTTTTTGGTCTGCAAAAACGGCAATTCTTTCTACTGCGGCTAAGAACGATCGCCTTTCTAAAGTAATTTGTCGCTCAAAGGAGGGCGGAATCAACTGCCGGTATGCGGGATACTGCCCTTCCAAGGTGCGGGTGGTCAGCCGTTGGTCTGCCCATTCAAACACTACTTGACCGTGTTCAAAATGGAGAGTGACAGGTTCAGTCCACTGGCGCATCACCAGCATTCTTTCTACTTCCCGCAATGCTTTAGCGGGGACTGTCACCTCAAATTCTTCTTGCGTTTCTTCGCCTTCAGCTTTTTCATTGGCAGTTTGAACTACTGCCAATCTGTGGCCGTCTGTAGCTGCAAATTCCAGGCAATCTTGCAATACCTTTAAATGCACGCCTGCAAGTACCTGTTTTGCCTCGTCGGGGCTAGTAGCAAATAAAGTTCCTTTGAGTCCTTCTATCAAGGCTTCCGGCGGCAATTTGAGGATTGTTCCGGCTTCGATTGCGGGCAATTCTGGGAATTCTTCCGGGCCCATGCCTCTAACTTGGTAGCTGCCAGAACTGCAAGTCAGATATGCTACGGTGTCCCCCGCTTCGTCTTCTAAAGTAATCTCTCCATCCGGGAGTCTCGAAACAATATCGTTAAGCAATTTAGCGGGTATTGTAAAACTGCCGCCGCCACTCACTTCTGCTGCGAAGCTGGTACGGATGCCCAAACTGAGATCGAAAGCTGTCAAGCTAACCCGCTGATTTTCCTCATCGGCTACTAAGAGCACGTTGGCTAGTACCGGATGTGTCGGGCGGGAGGGAACGGCCCGACTTACCAACGAGAGGTTGGCGTTGAGGTCACTTTGGGTGCAAACCAATTTCATGGTAGGAAGGTTAATTAACCGGATTTGAAACAGAAACAAATCGTATCACAGAAAGCCAGCGGGTCGGTTTTTCTGGGTGTAGGGCTTAAGCATGGGGCGCTTATTCCCGGTTTCTACGCAAAATTGTGTCTGTAAAAATGAGAAATCTTCCTAGAAACCGGGTTTCCGATCTCAGCGCGCGTGGCGAACTATCTGTGTAGGGTACGCAGGGATCGCCAGTGTTTTTTAATTTATTGAATTATTTTTGTATCGATCGCCCTGTGGAAACTGTGGAAAAAAAAGCTAACTCCTGGCGGGGCGTCACTTATAGGTAATAAATACCTGTGGAAAACTTGTGGAAAAGCTGGTGCGGTCGATCGCCCATTTTGCTACAAAAACTGTTTCGGGCCAAGCAGTAATGTTTTCCACAAAATAAGGGCTAATTTTCCACAGGTTTTTCCACAGGCAATATCGAATCCGGTGGCATCGAAAGTGTGGGTTGGTTTACGCTCACTATTCTGCACCGGTGCGTCGCTCAAAGATTGTGGATACTATTTAAGATTTAAGGGTGGCGACGCACCCTACGATACTGACAACAGTGATTGTATGGTGCGTCAGCCGGCTGAATATTTTGACAGCAGAGTGAGAATATTTCCGGCTGACGCACCCTACGCCATGAGTGAATGTGTGAAAAGAGGTTCAAGTTTTACGGCTGACAACATTAATTCGATCGCTCAACTGACGCAAAGTTTGGGCCAAATTCGGGTCAGTGTTCCGCAACTGAGCAATTTTGTCACAACTGTAAAGCACAGTCGTATGGTCTTTTCCGCCGAACACTTCGCCAACTTTCGGCAAACTCAAACCAGTATGCTGCCGAATTAAATACATCCCTATTTGACGGGCGAGACTAATTTCTCGCCTCCGGGAAATGCCTTTCAAATCTTCAACAGAAACATCAAAGGCCTCGGCCACAACTGCAATTACTGCATCGGGAGTCGCCTCTACGCTTTCAGTTTGCGGGTTCAAAACAGGGGTGATATTCTCCACAGTCATCGGTAAACCGGTAATTGAAAGATATGCTACCGCCCGAATCAAAGCACCTTCTAATTCCCGAACGTTGGAAGTGTAACTAGAAGCAATGTATTCAATGACATCTCGCGGCAGACGCATATTTTCATACTCGGCTTTTTTCTGCAAAATTGCCATCCGAGTTTCCAAGTCTGGCAATTGAATGTCGGCAATTAATCCCATTGAAAATCTGGAACACAAACGCTCTTGCAGGCGGGGGATTTGCTGTGGCGGACGGTCGGAAGCTAAAACTACTTGATTCCCGGCTTCGTGCAAGGTATTAAAAGTGTGGAAAAATTCTTCTTGAGTGTATTCTTTGCCTTCAATAAATTGGATATCATCTATTAATAAAACATCGGCTGCTCGATAATGATCGCGGAAAGTTTGCATACTATCTTTCCTAATTGCGGCGATTAAATCGTTAGTAAATTTCTCAGTAGAAACATAAAAAATCTTGGCGTTGGGGTCAATTTCCAAGCGATAATGACCAATCGCCTGCATCAAATGAGTTTTGCCCAAACCGACGCCACCGCACAAAAATAGGGGATTGAATTCTCGGCCCGGAGACTCCGCTACGGCGAGGGAGGCTGCGTGGGCCATGCGGTTGTTAGAACCGACGACAAAGCGGGAAAATACGTATTTCGGGTTTAAATTGGCGGGTTTGGGGGGGTGAAGCGAGTGGCTTTCCACATCGGCGATGGCGGAGGGCCAAATCATGGCGGAATCGCTGCTGCCGCCTGTTTCGTTTCCTCCGGCAATGGTCAAGTAAATGTCTACGGGATAGCCGAGAATTTCGTAGACTGCATCGGCAATGGTTTTGACGTAATATTTTTGCAACCAATTGCGAGCAAAGGGGTTGGGGGCGCTGACAATCAAACAGTTATTTTCGAGTTGTTCGGCCCTGGCAGTTTTGATCCACGTCTCAAAGCTAGGTCTGCTAAGTTGTACCTGGAGACGTTCAAGTATCTGATTCCACAGACTTTCGAGGGGAATGTCCACTGCTTACCTCTGCCGATCGGCATTCAAGATATTAATTCTACAGTCTAGAGAGTTTAGTCCTCAGATGCTAAAGTTTAAGGGAGTCTGCCGTAGCTTGCGGGGCGGGACGCCATCGCCCAAAATTTTTGCGGCTCTGCAGCCCAAACCAGGTATCGGGGAGCTGTTCAGCAAATATTTAGATTTGGCAGGAAAGCCTAAAAACGTGGCAATGAAGAGTTCTACTGGCAAATTTTGGAAGCAACCGGCAATTTACATATTGCTGCTGGTAACGGGAGCCGGGGCCGCCATGTTGGGCGATCGTCTGACGGTTTCTCAATTTCGTGGAAATTCTGGGGATTCGGGACAAAGGGCGCTGGAACCGAAATTGCAACTGCCTCCTAATACAAAGAATCAAGCTAGCAAAGTCTTGCCGCCTGCTTCTTTGTCGGGCGACGGGACTAATGTGAATTTTATTGTGGCTGCGGTGGCAAAAGTTGGCCCGGCAGTGGTTCGGATCGATGCTTCGCGCCGGGTGAAACCGGGAAATAGAGGGGTGTCGCCGGAAGATTTTTTTGGCATAGAACCGAATTCGGGTGGCCGGGGCGGGATCGAACGCGGCACTGGTTCGGGTTTTGTCATCGGGGCCGACGGCCTGATTCTCACTAACGCTCACGTTGTAGAGGGAGCCGATACGGTAAATGTAACTCTCAAGGACGGCCGCAGCTTTCAGGGGCGGGTGTTGGGGGCGGATAAGGTGACGGATGTTGCTGTGGTGAAGATTGAGGCGAATAATGTGCCTGTGGTGACGATCGGCAATTCGGATAAGCTGTTGTCTGGGGAATGGGCAATCGCCATTGGCAATCCTTTGGGTTTGGACAATTCCGTAACTGCGGGGATTATTAGCGCTACGGGGCGATCGAGCACTGATGTGGGCGTGCCCGACAAGCGGATCGGTTTTATTCAAACAGACGCTGCAATTAATCCGGGGAATTCCGGCGGCCCGCTGCTGAATGCTTCGGGCCAAGTTATTGGCATGAATACGGCGATTATTCAAGGTGCTCAAGGATTGGGGTTTGCGATTCCCATTCAGGCGGCCCAACAGGTGGCGAAGGAACTGATTTCGACGGGGAAAGTCGAACACGCTTATTTAGGCATTGAAATGGCGACGCTGACTCCAGATGTTAAGGAGCAAATTAACAGCAACGCTAACAGCAGCCTGCGAGTTGCAGTCGATCGGGGTGTGGCTATTGTTAGCGTTGTTCCTAATTCTCCCGCAGCAGCAGCCGGTTTGCGGGCTGGAGATGTGATTCAAAAAATTAATAATCAGCCAATTATTCAGTCGGAAGCTGTTCAGGAGTTCGTGCAAAATGCTAAGGTTGGCGGTCAGTTGCAAATGGAAATCAACCGCAACGGGCAAATAGTTAATTTGACTGTTAAACCGGGGAGTTTGCCGATTCAAAAAGTTGGATAATGTGTTGATGGTTGACAGTTGGCAGTTGACAGTTGACGGTTGTTACCAATTACCAATGACTAATTAATATGACAGAAATCTTGCAAATTTCTCAATTAGGAAATCCCGTACTGCGCCGCCAGTCGCAAGTTGTCGAGAATATTAAGGACGATCGCATTCAACAGTTGATTGACAGCTTAATATTTACAGTACAGCAGGCAAACGGAGTGGGGATTGCCGCCCCTCAAGCGGCTCAGTCCGATCGTCTGTTCATCGTCGCATCCCGCCCCAACCTGCGCTATCCCCAAGCACCGAACATGGAACCCACAGCGATGATTAATCCCCGGATTGTGGCTGCATCAACAGAGACAGTCAAAGACTGGGAAGGCTGTTTGAGCATTCCGGGGATTCGGGGATTGGTGCCAAGAAGTAGGGCGATCGAGATAGAATACACCAGTAGAGATGGCAAACTCCACCGACAAGAATTGACAGATTTTGTGGCCCGAATTTTTCAACACGAACACGACCATTTAGATGGAATCGTGTTTTTAGACAGAGTGGAAAATACCCACGAACTAATCACAGAGGACGAGTACCAAAAGCAAATTGTCAACTTACTATAACACTTGATATAATTGCTAGTAGTAACGCCAGTGATGTTGTCAATAGGAGGGCGAATGTCTATCAATTTGGAAAAAGGCGGGAGAATCAATCTCTCTAAAGAAGCACCCGGGCTGAAAAATGCCGGGATTGGTTTGGGATGGGATACCAATGCTACAGACACAGGCGCAGCATTTGACTTAGATGCTTCCGTGTTTATGTTGGGGGCTACTGGCAAAATTCCCGGCGAAAAATACTTTGTTTTCTACAACAACAAGGAGTCGCCGGACAGTTCTGTAATACATCTGGGAGATAGCAGAACTGGAGAAGGATTTGGCGATGATGAAACCGTTACAGTCGATTTAACCAAAGTCGATCCGGCGGTGGAAGAAATTGTGTTTGTGGTAACTATCCACGAAGCAGAATCGAGAAGGCAAAACTTCGGTCAAGTGCGGAATGCTTTTATCAGGATTTACGACACTACTACTAGCACAGAGGTAACTAAGTACGATTTGGACGAGGATTTTTCTAGGGAAACTGCGGTAGAGTTTGGCAGACTTTACAAGAAAGACGGCGAGTGGAGGTTCCAAGCTGTAGGACAAGGCTATAATTCAGGTTTGCAAAGCTTTGTAGATAAGTATGCCGCATAAAAAGGCGATCGCTACTAGCTAAATAAATCGAGGGGAAATTCGGAAGCAGGAATATTTCCCTCGATTTTAAGCCCGACTCATGAGGTGACCAACCAGATGGGAATTCAATTAAAGAAGGGCGAAAGATTTAATCTTTCTAAAACATCTCCAACTTTAACAAAAGTTGCGATCGCCCTGGGATGGGAAATAGCAACTGAACGAAGTTTCTCGGACTCAAACCCGCAAGGCTGCGATATCGATGCCTCGGTTTTTGCATTAGGTTCCGACGGCAAAATTCCCGATGAAAGATACTTTGTCTTTTATAATAACTCGCAGTCGCCGGACGGAGCGATCGCCCATTCGGGAGATAATCAAACTGGTCAAACTCAAGGAGATGACGAGACAATTTATGTAGACTTAGAAAAAGTAACGGCTGCTGTTGAGGAAATCGTTTTTGTGGTCACGATTCACGACGCACAAGCTAAACATCAAAATTTCAGCCAAATCAGAAATGCTTTTATCCGATTGTACGATCGAACAACCGGCAGCGAATTAGCGCGGTACGATTTAACAGAGGCTTTTTCTGAAGAAACCGCGATCGAGTTTGGGCGGCTGTATAAAAAAGATGGAAACTGGAGATTTCAAGCAGCCGGACAGGGATACAAAGCAGGATTGCAGAGTTTTGTTGACAAATATCATTCGGAAATCAAAAACTCAAAAAATTCCGGAGAAATGCCACAAATAAAGCAAGTCACCCTGCCTAAAATAGAGAGGAATGAAGCCAGCAAAAAAACTCCAAAAGCTAGAGCAATCAAACTCGAAAAAACAGGCGATTCGCACAAAATAAACCTCAGTAAATTAGGGAGTTCGGAGTTGGTGGTAGTTAATGCCAATCTCGACTGGGAAGAACTAGAAAATAGGAGTGAAGTTTGGGGAAAACAG
The DNA here is from genome assembly GCF_036705385.1 of Microcoleus sp. B3-A4. Lineage (NCBI taxonomy): Bacteria > Bacillati > Cyanobacteriota > Cyanophyceae > Oscillatoriales > Microcoleaceae > Microcoleus > Microcoleus sp. B3-A4. Next base: position 14,326 of record NZ_JAUBUI010000039.1, read on the forward strand.
CAGGGAGAAAATGGCACTCCAGATCTCGATCTTGGTTGTATGTACGAGATGGCTAACGGCGAAAAAGGAGTAATTCAAGCATTAGGAAAAAACTTCGGCTCAAAAACGTCTTCACCATACATTTTTCTCGATAAAGATGACCGCACCGGTGCAACAGAGGGAGAAAATATGTATATTCTTAGACCGGATTTGATTAAACGGGTGCTGTTTTTTGGTTTCATCTACTCAGGGGTTGGCGATTTTGAAACTGTGCGGGGACGAATGTTCTTCAAAATTAGCAACGGCGAAGAAGTACATATCGAACTCGACAACCCAAATAGAAATAGAAGTTTTTGTGGGGCGGCAATGATTCAGAATACAGGTTCCCAGATTGTAATTGTCAAAAAGGAAAGATACTTTAAGGGGCATGAAGAAGCCGATCGCTACTACGGATTTGGATTTAATTGGCATAGAGGTACTAAGTAGAGGTGGCAGTCGAGGAGAACTCATGGTGTTAAATAAAATGCTAGATTGGGAGTAAGCTTTGATCTCGAACGTCAACCTTAGAAAATCACAAAACTATGGCTATTAACTTGACAAAAGGACAATCGATAGTTCTCAGCAAAAGCGAATACGACTTATCCCGATTAACAATGGCTTTGGGCTGGGATGTTGCACAAGCTAAAAAAGGTCTTTTCGGTCGAAGCAGCGGTGCCAATTTTGATTTAGATTCCTACGCTATGCTGCTGGGAGAAAATGGTAAAATAAAGAACTACAAAGAGGATGTAATTTATTATTCTCATTTGGAGTCAAAGGACAAAACAGTTGTTCACTCAGGCGACAATCTCACGGGGGCTGGAGACGGAGACGACGAACAAATAGTGGTGAAGCTGAGTTCTTTGCCAGCAGAATATCACAAAATTATTTTGGGCGTAAATATTTACGATGGAAAAGAGAGAAAACAGCATTTCGGCCTGGTAGAAAATGCTTTTGTGAGGGCTGTAGATGCCGCCGGGAAAGAAATCGCTCGCTATCGCTTGTCAAATGACCCATCTTATGAAGGAAAATTAAATATGTTGATGGGAGAAGTTTATCGAGAAGGCGGCGAGTGGAAGTTTAAGGCTTTGGGAAATCCTTTGGCTGAAGATATGAACGGTGTTGTCGGTTCGTTTATGCGGTGATCTTAAAAATGTTTTTTTAACCGCAGGTAAACGCAGATAAACGCAGATGAAATTCCATCTGCGTTTATCTGTGTTAATCCGCTGATATCTGCGGTTAAAACCTCCCCATGTACTTATTAGACATCTGCTGCCAAAAACCTACTCCAATCAATCTTTGACCGGCCGCATTGTCGGGAACATGACGGCATCTCGGATGCTTTGAGTATTAGTTAAAAGCATCACCAATCTGTCTACGCCGATACCCATTCCCGCACAGTTAGGCATTCCCAAAGATAGCGCTTGAATAAAGTCTTCATCCATTGGATGCGCTTCGTCATCGCCCGCATTTTTCTGCGCCAACTGTTCCTCAAACCGCTTTCTTTGTTCTTTCGGATCGTTCAATTCTGAGAATCCGTTCGAGTATTCTGTACCGTTGATAAATAGCTCGAAACGTTCTACAAATCCGGGCTTGCTGCGATGTCCTTTTGCTAAGGGACTGACTTCAACAGGATAGTCGATGATGAATGTAGGTTGAATTAATTTGGGAACAACTAATTTGTCAAAAACTGCATACAGCACGTAACCTAAACTCTGTTGTTCTAACTTAGACAGGTGCAATTCTAACTTGGTTGCAGATGCGATCGCACTTTCTAAGTCCAAACTGTCAAAATCCAGCCCAAACTCGTCTCTGACAGCTTCTACCATCGTTTTCACTTGCCAGTGTTTGCCTCTGAAACCGGGATACTTTTCGCTGTAGTCGAACTTGCGTTCTAAACTAATCGTTTCCCCCTGGTTTTCAATTTCTTTGACATCCCCAAATACCGCCGCCGCCGCGAAACACATCACGTCTTCAACAACTCCTAAAATGTCGAAAACATCAGCATAAGCTTGGTAAACTTCTAAAGAGGTAAACTCAGGATTGTGGGTGCTGTCAATTCCCTCGTTTCTAAATGCTTTCCCTAGCTCAAATACTCGCTCGAAACCACCGCAAATTGCTCTTTTTAAGAATAATTCTGGAGCCACTCGCAAATACAAATCTACCTCTAAAGCATTGTGGTGAGTGATGAATGGCTTAGCAGCAGCACCGCCGTAAATAGCTTGCAGTGTTGGCGTTTCTATTTCGTAAAAATTGGCTTGCCAGAGATAGGAACGGATGCTTTGGACGATGCGGCTACGCAGCATAAAACGGTTGAGCGCATCTTGGTTGCTTGCCAAATCCATTTCGCGGTGACGGCGGCAAACTTCGGGGTCGTTAATTCCATAATAAGAATCGGGAAATTGAATGGTAGCTTTTGATAAAAGCTTTAATTCCCTCACTAAAATAGAAAGTTCTCCCCTGGGGGTGCGGCAGCCGATACCTTCGACGCCGACAAAATCGCCGACATCGAGCAATTTTTTAATTTGTTCAAAGCTCAAACCGACTTCGCCGGTGACGATTGCTTTCTCGATTTTGAGTTGAATTTTGTCTGTGGCGTCTTTTAAATCGATGAAACCAATTTTGCCGCTGTCTCGCTTGGAAGTGATGCGGCCGGCTAATCGCAGGGAAATTTCTTCGGGGTCACTTTGTCCGTTTTCGAGTTCTTTTCCCGGCTGACTAAATATTTCGCGAACTTGCTTGGCTGTGTGCGATCGCGCGTAGGATTCACTGGGATACGGTTCTATGCCTTGCGATCGCAGTTCGTCTACTTTTTGACTGCGGACTTCGGCTTCACTGAGAGTCATTAGTTATTGCCTGATTAAAATTACAAATATCTGACATCTTGCACTATTCTGGCGATCGTGCGATCGGGTAGGCTAGAAGAGCTCAACCCTACTCCCCACAAGAAAATTCACTCTTTGTGGAACAGGAATCTTGCCTGTTCGTGACAAAGCTGCAAGATGTCAGAAACACCAAACTCTATCATAACAGGGTGGTTTTGAGAGCCAATTTGCCAAATAATATTAAGTTACAGCCTCTTGTAGCCCGATCGCACAGACCGGCACTCGCCCCAGAAATATCTCCGATAACAATTTGCGATCGACTGCACAAAGCGACCGAAACATTAAAAAATTAAGTTGTCTGTCGATCGCAACAGGTGAGATGATATGTAGTGCAGCCTCACGGCAGTTCCACAGAAACTGAACAGCAGAAACGCGAGCGATCGAACTCGGCTCATCGCACCTCTGTCAGAATCGACCACACACACTCTCTCTTAACATATAAAAACCATAATTATGGCTGTTGCAACCCAATCACTCGAAGAACTCTGCATCAACTCTATCCGCTTTTTGGCCATCGATGCGGTAGAAAAAGCAAAATCAGGACACCCGGGACTGCCGATGGGCGCTGCCCCTATGGCTTTTGTGCTGTGGGATCGGTTCATGCGGTTCAACCCCAAAAACCCCAAGTGGTTTAATCGCGATCGCTTCGTCCTCTCCGCCGGCCATGGCTGTATGCTACAGTACGCCCTCCTGTACTTGACCGGCTACGATAGCGTCACCCTCGACGACATCAAGCAATTTCGCCAGTGGGAATCCAGAACCCCCGGACACCCCGAAAACTTCATGACCGAAGGCGTAGAAGTTACCACCGGCCCCCTGGGACAAGGAATTGCTAATGGCGTCGGTTTGGCAATGGCAGAAGCTCACCTCGCTGCTAAGTATAACAAGCCCGACCACACCATTGTTGACCACTACACCTATGTAATTTTGGGTGACGGCTGCCACATGGAAGGCGTTTCTGCCGAAGCTTGTTCTTTGGCCGGACACCTCGGACTCGGCAAATTAATTGCCTTGTACGATGACAATCACATTTCTATTGAAGGCGACACAAGCTTGGCCTTTACTGAAGATGTGGGCAAGCGTTTTGAAGCTTACAACTGGCACGTTATTACAGTAGACAATACCGCTCTAGACGAAGATACTAACCTAGAAGCAGTTCACAAAGCTATTGAAGAAGCCAAAAAAGTCACGGACAAACCGTCCATGATTAAAGTCCGTACCGTCATTGGTTACGGTTCTCCCAACAAGCGCAATTCCTACAGTGCTCACGGTGCTGCTTTGGGTCCCGATGAAGTGAAAGCAACTCGCGATTTCTTGAAGTGGGAACACGCACCGTTTGAGATTCCTGATGATGCTTTGTCACACTTCCGCAAAGCAGTCGATCGCGGTGCTCAAGCTGAGCAAGAATGGCAGAAAGCTTTTGATGCTTATAAAGCAGCATATCCTGCAGAAGCTGCAGAATATGAGCGCACGGTTGCCGGCAAACTTCCTGAAGGTTGGGATAAAGTTTTGCCGACATACAAGCCGGAAGATAAGGCAGATTCGACTCGGAATCATTCTGGAAAATGTTTGAATGCTTTGGCAGGTGTCCTACCTGAATTGATCGGCGGTTCCGCTGACTTGGCATCTTCTAACATGACTTTGCTCAAGGGTGAAAAAGACTTCCAAAAAGGTCAATACGAAGGACGTAACCTGCGGTTTGGTGTGCGGGAACACGGCATGGGTGCGATCGCCAACGGTATGCTGTTGCACGGCGGTTTAATTCCTTACTGCGCCACTTTCTTGGTATTTGCTGACTATATGCGGGGAGCAATTCGCCTCTCTGCACTCTCGGAAGCTGGAGTTATTTATGTAATGACTCACGACTCCGTAGCCTTGGGCGAAGACGGCCCCACTCACCAACCCGTGGAAACCATCGCTTCTCTGCGCGTAATTCCCGACTTGTTGGTAATGCGCCCTGCGGATGGTAACGAAACATCCGGCGCTTACAAAGTGGCAGTTGAAAGCCGCACTCGCCCAACTTTAATGGCTTTGTCGCGCCAAAATCTGCCCAACTTGGCTGGAAGCTCGATCGAAGGAACAGCCAAAGGCGCTTACATTTTGTCTGACGACGGCGGCACTCCCGACATCATTTTAATCGGCACCGGCGGCGAAACCTACCTCTGCGTTGATGCCGCTGAAAAATTGCGCGCCGCAGGCAATAAAGTGCGCGTAGTTTCGATGCCTTGCTGGGAATTGTTCGACTTACAAGATGCCGCTTACCGCGAATCTGTACTGCCGAAAGCTGTTACTAAACGGTTGGCAGTTGAAGCAGCTTGTAGCTTCGGCTGGGGACGTTATTTGGGTTCCGAAGGCGACAGCATCAGCATCGACACATTCGGCGCTTCTGCACCGGGCCCCGTTGCTTTAGAAAAGTTTGGCTACACCGTTGATAATGTGGTAGCTAAGGCTCAGGCGCTGTTGGGTTAATAGCAGCAGCATAATTTTGGGTGGGGCGGGCTTTGAGCTCGCCCCATTTTTTATAGAAGAAGGAAGAAGTTCGGCAACGGATTCTGTAACGGATGTAACAGATGTAACCGATGGATGGAAGAAGGCTTTAGTTATCTAGGAGAGAAGGCTTTAGTTATCTAGAAGATAAGGAAGAAGGAAGGAAAAGCTAAAATCTAAAATCTCAAATCGGAATATTGGGTTTCACTTCGTTCTACCCAACCTAGAGCTCGCTACAGCTTGCGAATCATTGAGAATTGCTATATTAAGAGTTACGGAAGAAAAACCAGTTTCTACGACAATATTCGGTTTGGCAACAAGGCATCTAACCAGAAACCGGGTTTTTAGCCCCCGGTGCGTTCAAGACTGTATCTTTCAAAAATTTGAGATAGGTTATAAGTCATTGGGTTAAATTACCAATTACCAATTCCCGTTTACCAATTACCAATTACCAATTCTCGATTACCCATTCCATTTATGATGATTTGGAAATTTTTAAATCACCTGTTATTCACGGGGAATTATATTCCTCAAGGCTACTGTTACCTTTGGCAACGAGAGCTAGTCGCGCTCCACATAGTGTCAGACTCTATAATTGCCCTGGCCTACTATTCAATACCGCTATCCCTAATTTATTTTATCGGTCAGCGAAAAGACTTGCCCTTTCGCAATATCTTTTGGCTGTTTGCAGCCTTTATTATCTCTTGCGGAACTACTCATATAATGGAAGTTTGGACGCTTTGGCATCCTGTTTATTGGGTTTCAGGCTGTCTGAAAGTTATTACCGCCGCGATTTCTGCTTACAGCGCTTTTGCATTAATTCCTTTACTTCCCCAAGCATTAACTCTCCTCAGTCCAACTCAATTAGGGATGATCGATTCAATACTGCAAAAAGAAATTATGGAGCGCCGAGAAACGGAAGCTCGCTATCAAACTTTAACTGAAGCTTCGCCGGTGGGAATATTTTATGCAGATGCTGTAGGAGACTGCTTGTATGTCAACGAGCGCTGGTGTCAAATTTCGGGAATTACCTGCGATGAAGCTTTGGGCAAAGGGTGGTTGCAAGGCATTCATCCAGACGACCGCGATCGGGTTTTTACTGAATGGTATAGCCCCACGCAGGAGAAATTGCCGTTTAAATCTGAGTACCGCTTTCAAGGCATTAATCACACTCAAATCATTTGGGTATTCGGTCAAGCTGTCGGTCAAATCGGAGAAAATGGGGAGGTGAAAAGTTATGTGTGTACTATTACTGATATTACAGAACGCAAGCAGGTAGAAGAGGAAAATCGACGGCTCAATGAAACTCTGGAGCATCGAGTTGCTGAGCGCACTGCTCAAATTGAAATTTCTAACCAGACATTGCAAAAAGAAATAGCATACCGCGAAAAAATTGCGCTCACTTTGTTGGAATTGACGCAACTGCAAAATGGAATTCTTAATAGCGCTAACTACACAATTATTTCTACAGATCCCGACGGTACAATTAAAACATTTAATCGGGCGGCAGAGCAACTTTTAGGTTATTCGCTAGAAGAAGTGGTCGGAAAAGTCACGCTAGCAATAATTCACGAGCCTCTGGAACTCGCTCAAAGAGCTGAAGTTCTTTCTCAAGAATTGGGAGTGAAAATACAGCCGGGAATTCAAGTATTATTTGCCTTGCCGTGCCGGGAAATCGCTGACGAAAATGAATGGACTTACATTCGCAAAGATGGTTCGCGGTTTCCGGTACTGCTTTCGGTGACTGCCTTATTTGATAGTAACGGAAATATTAACGGTTTTTTGGGTATCGGTCAGGATATTAGCGATCGCAAACAAGCTGAAAGAGAGCTGCGTGACCTAACCAGTGCCATGCAAAATGCGGTGGAAGGCATTTCACGGCTGGATATTGAGGGGCGCTACGTGAAGGTTAACCGAGCTTACGCTCATAAATGCGGTTACGAACCGGAACAAATGCTTGGCATGGAATGGCAGCTCACCGTACATCCGGACGATGTTGAGATGATGCTTTCAGCTTATCAGGAAATGCTAATTTCTGGCAAAGTAGAAGTTGAAGCTAGAGGAGTCCGAAAAAATCGCTCGTTTTTTTACAAGCAATTAACGATGGTAAAATCTTGCGACGCACAAGGGATATTTAACGGTCACCACTGTTTTATGAAGGATATCACTGAGCGGAAACTAACTGAAACTGCTTTGCAGGAAAGCGAATTTAAGTACAGGCAAATAGTTGAATTAGCAGAAGAAGGTATTTGGGTAATTGACAGAAATGGCCTCACGACTTACGTAAACCACGCAATGGCGCGAATGCTAGGTTATAGTGAATTAGAAATGTTCGGTCGGCCGCTTTTAGATTTCATGGACGAACGGGAAAAACCACAAGCTATTGAAAATGTCGAGCGGCGCAAGCAAGGTATTGGTGAACAACACGAATTTAAATTCAAAAGCAAGGACGGCAAAGATATTTGGACTGATATGTCTACCAGTCCAGTCATGGACTCTCAGGGTAATCTGCTGTCTTGTTGCGCCTTGGTTTACAACATTACAGGCCGCAAAGAAGCAGAGCAGCAAATGCTGCAACTTACAGAAGATTTGAAGCGTTCCAACGAAGAATTAGAACAATTTGCTTATGTGGCTTCCCACGATTTGCAAGAACCGCTCCGAGCCGTTACCAGTTACACTCAATTGCTGGCCCAGCGCTATCAAGGAAATTTGGACGATCGCGCAGATAAGTATATTCATTATATTGTCGATGGCGCCACCAGAATGCAGCAGCTAATTAACGATTTGTTGGCGTATTCGCGCCTGGGAACGAGGGGTCAGGAGTTTGAGCAGGCCGATTGCAAGGCTGTGGTTAAGCAAACTATGTGCAATTTGCAAATTGCGATCGCCGAAACAAAAGCTGTAATCACCTGCGACGCGATGCCAACCGTGATGGCGGATGAATTTCAACTGGTGCAATTATTCCAAAATTTGCTCGCCAACAGCATCAAATTTTGTCGCCAAGATATCCCGTTGATTCATATCGCTGCCTGCCGACAAGAGAGCGAATGGGTGTTCAGTGTCAGCGATAACGGCATTGGCATCGATCCGCAGTATGCCGAGCGCATTTTTATCATTTTTGCGCGCCTGCACTCCCGCCGCCAATATTCCGGTACTGGTATAGGTTTGGCGATGTGCAAGCGCATTGTTGAACGCCACGGCGGTCGGATCTGGGTGGAATCTCAAGAGGGAAAAGGAGCGACTTTTTACTTCACTATTCCTATAATTAGTAGCTGAAGCCTCCAAGTTCAATTTTGTTTTTATACTTTAAAGGATACGCCGGTTATGAGCGATCGAAGCACTGTTAGACCTATAGAGATTCTGCTGATTGAGGATTCTCCCAGCGATGCCGATTTGGCAATAGAAGTCCTCAGTCAGGGTAAAATATTGAATAACTTGCATTTTGTGGAGGATGGAGTCGAAGCAATCAAGTTTTTGCGCCGAAAAGAACCCTATCTTAGGGTACCTCGTCCCGATTTGATTTTGCTCGATTTGCATCTGCCGAAAAAAAGCGGTATTGAAGTGCTAGAAGAAATTAAAACTGACCCAACCTTAAAATTAATTCCTGTAGTGATTCTCAGCACTTCAGCAGCTCCCGAAGATATTTTTAAGTCCTACTCCCTCCACGCCAACTGTTACATAACCAAGCCGGTAGACTTCGTAGAATTTACTAAAGTAGTCAGGTTAATTGAGGAATTCTGGCTGGCAGTCGTCAAACTTCCTCTAAATTAAACGAACAGATGCTTTGCTTGTGAGCGCTCTAAAAACTTTTAACCTATGGAAATTTGGCGGGTGGATGATTTGCTCAGCGAGGCTGAATGGACTTTATAAAAGCTGGCGACAAGCCAATTTTTAATCATTTGCAAATAGTATAAGATATGGTATAAGCAATAATTTTATGGAATAAGCAGGCTTTTCTGTTCCCCTTCTCGTCCCAATTTAATTCTGCTTAACTTGATTTTGCCTAAAAAGAACAGTTGGAAATGTTGATTTAAATCAACTCAGCACTCAAGTTAAAAATAATTCCGGTGGTAATTATGACAACCTCAGCAGTCGATGAAGAGATGCTCAAGTTTTATGCCATGTCAGCCCGGTGCTACATCACTAAGCTTATCGATTTTAGTCAAGTCGCTAAGCTGGTGAGATCGATTAAGGATTGGTGGCTGGTGGTGATAGTTCCCAAATAATAATTTTCAAGTTGAAAATGGCATGGGAAAGCGGAAAAGTTTAACCTAAGATTGGTAAAGTAAAAATTTTACTGTCAAAAACGTCTAAGCTATGTGGATTAAAATTCTGTTAGTAGAAGACAATCCGGCTGATGCTGATTTGCTTGCAGAACTGTTAGAAGTATCTGTGGGCGTCGAGTGGGAACTGGTGTCTGTTGAGTTCCTGCATGAGGCGATCGCACAACTGTGCAAACAATCCTTTGATGTAGTTTTGCTCGACCTTTCTTTGCCCGACAGCCGCGGTTTGGAAACGCTCACTCGCCTGCGAGAAGTTGCTCCTGATGTGCCAATGGTGGTAATGACAGGCTTGGACGATGAGGCGATCGCCCTCGAATCAGTTCGCTTGGGAGCTCAAGATTACATTGTTAAAGGTCAAATTACTACTCAATTATTAGTGCGGACGATCCGCTACGCGATCGAACGTTCTCAAACCTTTCAAATGCTGCGGGAAAGCGAGCGCCGCTTTCGGGCGATTTTTGACTCATCATTTCAGCTAACCAAGCTGCTGACTCCCGAAGGAATTGTGCTGGAAGTGAACGAGACAACCCTCGATTTTGCCGGATTGCGATCGGAGGGTATTGTGGGCCGCCCGATGTGGGAAATGGCGATTTGGGCCCAGTCGCCACAGGTTTCCGAACAATTGCAATGCGCGATCGGCAAAGCAAGTCGGGGCGAGTTTTTCCGCAGCGAAATCGACTTGTTAGGCAAAAGTGGCCAAATTATGACAGTTGATTTCTCACTGAAACCTGTTAAAAATGAAACAGGACAAGTTTTGCTGCTGATTGCCGAAGCCCGTGACATTAGCGATCGCAAACGAGCAGAAGCGGAAATTCTCAAAGCCCTCGCACGAGAAAAGGAACTTTCAGAACTGCGAGCTAAATTTGTCACAATGGTTTCCCACGAGTTCCGCACACCTTTGACAACCATTCAATTTTCCGCTGGATTGCTGCAAGATTACAGTTCTCAGTGGCCCCAAGATAAAAAATCTACTCATTTTGTGCGGATTCAATTAGCAATTAAACGCATGACAGAGTTATTAGAAGATATCCTCGTAATTGGCAAAATCGAAGCCAATACCTTGCAGTTTCAACCGGTTTCCTTAAACCTCGAAAAATTTTGCCGTCAACTGGTAGAAGAGCAGCAGCTCAACGACAGCAACCAACACCCGATCGCCTTTCAATATGAAGGCGGCAACTGCGATGCTCAAATGGATGAAAAACTGCTGCAGCAAATCTTGGGAAATGTCCTCTCAAATGCCATCAAATATTCCCCTGTCGGCAGTACAGTTTCCTTGCACCTCAACTGTCAAAACAAAGAAGCTGTTTTCCAAGTTCAAGACCAGGGCATTGGCATTCCCCAAGCCGATCGAGAGCGGATATTAGAAACTTTTTACCGAGCTACAAATGTCGGCAATATTTCGGGAACAGGTCTCGGTTTAGCAATTGTGAAGAGGGCTGTGGAACTTCACGGCGGCCAACTCGCGATCGACAGTCAAGAAGGAAAAGGCACAACTTTCACTATTACCTTGCCTCTAATTTGCCCTCCCAATCAATAACAACTGAATTATCAACTATACATATCCGCTACTTAACAATTAATTAAGCGCCTAACAAACAAACTTATCAAGTGTCTGAACCCAGAATTTTCCAACAAACTACTGACTAAAAGGAGCTATCACCGTGGCTAAGATTTTGGTAATAGAAGACGAAGAAGCGATTAGAGAGAATATTTTAGAGTTGCTGGAAGCCGAGAATTTTGAAGGAATAGGAGCGATTAACGGCAAAGTCGGCATCAAATTGGCGATCGAAAAAATCCCGGATTTAATTTTGTGCGACATGATGATGCCGGAAGTAGACGGTCACGGCGTCATCAAAGCTTTGCGCTCCGAACCCTTGACTGCCACAATTCCGTTTATTTTCCTCACAGCCAAAGCCGATAAAGTTGACGTTCGCACGGGCATGGAACTGGGAGCTGACGATTACATTACTAAGCCGTGTACGCCGCAAGAACTCCTCAAAGCCATTGCTATTAGACTTGAAAAACAAAAAACAATTAGCCGACAATCTCAAAAGACGCTAGACGAATTACGCACTAATATTAGTATGTCGCTGCCCCACGAATTGCGGACTCCTTTGAATGCAATTCTGGGTTTTTCTGAGCTGATTCTGTCAGAATATCAGGTATTAGAGGAATCAGATATCTTAGAGATGATCGGTCAAATTCAAACTTCCGGTCATCGCTTGTATCGACTGATTCAGAACTTTTTGCTGTATGCAGAACTGGAGATAGCAGCCACAAATCCCGAATTGCTAAAGGAGATGCGAAATAGCGAATTTAGCTGTGTAAAGTCTTTGCTGAGTCAAAAAGCGCGGCAGCAAGCAAAACACGCTAATAGAACAGAAGATTTACAATTAAACTTGCAAGATTCTTCGGTAGCTATGGATTCTGTCAGACTCGCAAAAATTGTTGAAGAACTATTGGACAATGCCTTCAAATTTTCCTTAGAAGGAACGCCAGTTTTATTAAGCACTTTCGTCGAAAATCAGACTTTTATTCTGTCTGTCAAAGACAAAGGCCGCGGCATGACTACCGATCAGATTGCACAGCTAGAAGCTTACAGGCAGTTCGATCGCAAACTTTACCAACAAGCAGGTTTGGGATTGGGCCTGGCTATTGTTCAACGCCTTGTAGAATTGCACGGAGGAGAATTTAAAATAGAAAGTTTGCCGCACCAAGAAACAATAGTTTGCGTTTCTCTGCCTGTCTAAAGAATGATTAGACCAGTTTAAAAAAAAATGTAACTGTAGGCAAACTCCAACCATTATGGAATAAATTATTCCCAATTCTAAACTCTCAAATTTAAAATTGTATTATGGAGGAGCGCTCGCCGGTTTCAGACACCGCTTCATATAAATTTGAGCTACCTTATCCTGAGGGTTGATTTCCAGGCACGCCGAAAACAATTTTTTAGCTTCAACTAACCTGTCACTATTGTAAAGTATCAAAGCTTGCTCAAACATTGTCTTTGTCTCTAACTTTTTCTGTCGTAAGTCTGGCGGATCTGCCGCAAATACTTCATAAACTGTTACCATTCGTGATTTACCTTTAACTGCTACGCGATCGATCAACCTGAAATCATAAATATCGTTCAACTGCATAAAAGTATTGTGAGTAATTAACATCGACACTCCATACTCTTTCGTCAAAGTTTCCACGCGGGAGGCTAAGTTTACCGCATCACTAATCACCGTGCTGTCCATCCGACTTTGACCGCCAACCGTGCCTAACATCAAAGAACCCGTATTGATTCCAATGCCAATTTGCAGCGGCGGGCGATCGGGTTGATGCCGACTAATATTATACTCGTTAAGCTGTTCTAGCATAGCAATTCCAGCTTTCACAGCATCGTCCGCACTGCCATCAAACAGCGCCATTATCGCATCGCCAATGTATTTATCAATAAAACCAAAATTGTTAGTAATTGCAGGTTCCATCCGCGACAAATAAGCATTAATAAATTGAAAATTTTCTTCGGGATTCATCGTTTCAGAAACCGAAGTGAAATCGCGAATATCTGAAAACAGCACCGACATTTCTTTCTGTACCTGATCGCCTAATTTTACTTCCAGAATACTTTCATATCCCAGAAAGTGGAGAAATTCGTGCGGCACAAACCGCCCGTAAGCATCTGTTAATTTTTCTTCCGCTGCTAAAGCTTTTTGTAACTCGTCTGTGAATTGCCGGCGCTCGGTTTCTACCTCTTGACGCTCTGTGATGTCTTGAAAAGCTGCGATCGCGTAAACTATGTTTTTCCGTTCGTCGTAGATTGGAGTCGCCCAAACCTCGATCGGCACAATCCGATCCGACCCATGAACTTCTAGATCGTCCATACGCACAAATTCTCCCCGCAACGCCCGAACAATCGGTTGGCTCTCCCTCGGATACAATTGATTAGTTGCAGCGTCGTAAAATTGATAAGCTTCAGGAAATTGGTCAGTACCCCCATCAAAAATTAAACCTTGGGCTAGTATCCTCTCCCCCCAAGAATTCATGTAAAAAGGTTTACCCTTACCATCGACAACAAATATTCCCACTGGCATCGCTTCCAGGAATTGAGTCAATCGGCTTTCGTTTTCTGACAGTGCCTCATTTAACTTTTCTTGGGCTGCCAAAGCTTTTTCTAAATCATTAGTAAACCTGATTCGTTCCACTTCCACGTGTCTTTGCAAACTAATATCCTTAGCAAAACCCTGATAGTAAAGCACTTCACCGTTAGCATCATAAACTGTGCGCGCATACTCAGAAATCCAGATAATGCTGCCATCTCGACAGTAAACCTGAGACTCAAACTCACACAGAGTACCGTGCTGTTTCATCAGCGCCAGAAACTCTTGACGGCGGTTCGGTTTCACGTACAATTGCTGCTGAATATCATTAATGCTTTCTATCAATTCTGATGCGGAATCGTAGCCGTAAATTTCTGCAAGAGCAGGATTCGCACTGATAAAATGTCCGTCCGGCGTCGTCTGAAATATACCTTCGAGAGCATTTTCAAATATCCCGCGATACTTCTCTTCAGCTTGAATTAGCGCCGCTTCAGCTTCTTTGCGTTCACTTATGTCACTAAAAGCAATAATCGCATAGGAAATTTCGCCTGTAGAATCATAAATTGGAGTTGCCCAACTTTCTACAGGAGTAATCTTATTAGCTGTACGAATTTCTACACCCTCAGTCCGCACATTTTCGCCGCGAAGCGCCCGCATAATTGGCAATTCTTCCACAGGACATCTCTGATTAGTCCCGGCTTTATAGAATTGATAAATTGCTGCTTTTTGCTCTGAATTAATATGCGGCACAGTGCCTTTGCCAAATACATCTCGCGCCTTCTGGTTAGCGTAGAAAGATTGCCCGTTTGCATCAAGTACACATACGCCCAATGGCATAGCTTCTAGATATTGGGTCAAGCGACTTTCGTTTTCATGGAGTTTGGCAATCAGCATTGCCTGCTTGCGGTTTAATTTTACCAACTCCTGATTCATTTCCTGAAGTTCTATTTGTTTTTTAGCTAACTCTTTATCTTGAAAATATTTATATATTGCCTCAGTAACAGTTAACTTTAAGTCATCAGATTGCCAAGGTTTAGGTATATATCGGTACAATTTAGCATAGTTAATAGCATTGGCTACCGCTTCCAAATCTGCCTGCCCCGTCAGCATAATCTTGAGAGTGTTCGGCGAAATAGCATGAACGCTGCTTAATAGTTCGTCTCCTTTCATACTAGGCATGATATGATCCGAAATAACCAAAGGAACTTCATACTGTTCTGCTAAAAGTTCGGACAGCAACTCTAAAGCTTCTTCGCCACTTTGGGCCGTTTCAATTAAATATTTATCTTCAAAGGCTTTTAGCAGGTCTATTTCCAGACTATCGAGTATAGTCTGCTCATCATCGACACAAATAATGACTGGTTTTTTCATAAATTTGCCAGACCAGACTTGATAGCTTCAATTAGTTCTTGATTTTGCCAGGGTTTTTCTATGAAAGCATGAAGATTTGCTTGAATTTTTGTTCGTTCGATGGCTTCTTGGTCTGCTTGTCCCGTCAGCATCACTGTCACAATTTGCGGATATTTTTGATGAATTTTAATTAGCAACTCATCTCCTTTCATTCCGGGCATCAACCAATCAGAGACAATCACTAGAATCTTAACCTCAGCTTCAGATAGCTCTTCAATAACCTCTAGGGCTTCGGCGGCACTTTCAGCAAATTCCCAAAGATATTTACCGTTAAAAGCCTGTTGCAGTTCAATTTCCAGACTTTCCAACACTCCTACTTCATCGTCAACACACAAAATTGCTGGTTTAGACATCGCTAGTTTCCTTCTTTAGTTTGGGAGGGTGAAGCCCGATGGGTAAGCACACCGTTTTCCAAATTCTACATTCCGCGCGGGTAGACTGCAAATTTTTAGCCCCCGACTTCAGTCTGCGACGCTTTACCTACTCAGTTAAATTAATCGGCAAAGAAACTGTAAATGCTGTATTACCGGGTGCCGACTCGACATCAATTTTACCCTGATGTTTTTCAATTATTTTTTTGACAATATCCAATCCCAGCCCGCTGCCTTCTCCCGCAGGTTTGGTAGTAAAAAAAGGCTCAAAAATTTTCGGAATAATTTCCGGTTGAATCCCCTTACCGCTGTCAGTAATTTTTACCAGGACGCTGGTATCTTGTTGTACCGCGTCAATCGTTAAAGTTCCTTGATTGTCCATCGCTTGTAAGGCATTGTGAATTAAATTTGTCCAAACTTGATTGAGTTCGTCGGGATAACACAGTACCACAGGCAATTGATCTTGATAATTTCTGACGACTTCCACACCCTGCTTGATTTGGTTTTGATAAAGAGTTAATACAGTTTCAATTCCCTGCGTAATATTCACCTGTATTTTTTCCCCATTTACATCGTAACGCGCATAATTTTTCAGGGCAAAGACGACTTTTGCAGCGCGTTCAGTAGCGGTAGCGATGGTTCGGGCGCTTCTGTGAATGCTAGCAAAGTCGAAGGCTGTTTTTATAATATTTTCGCTGTCCGGGTCTTTGATCAAAGGCAAGAATTCTTGCAAATTTCCCTGCAATCCAATATTGATTAAAATGCTAGCAAGGCTGTCAGCATTGTCAATGCCTTCCGACTCTAGTTGCTGCTTCACGGTTTTTTTCAATCCCCGTTTTTCTCGCGTAGATAAAGAGTAAGTTTGTTGGCTGGAACGGTACATCAAACACAAGAAATCGTGCTCGCGTTCTGCAGACAGTTCTTTAAAAAAAACTGGCAAACTTTCGAGATTGTTATCCAAAAAGCTGGTAATATTTCCAATTGACGACCGAATCGCGCCCAATGGCGTATTAATTTCGTGAGCAATGCCCGCAATCAGTTGCCCTAATGCGGCCATTTTTTCTGATTGCACTAATTGATTCTGAGTAGCTTGCAGTTGGTCTAAAGTAGCTGTCAGTTCATCGTTTTTCTGTTGGAGCTTTTTTTGCAACAAACACATCGCTAAATGGGTTTCTACCCTCACTAGAACCTCTTCCACCTGAAAGGGCTTGGTAATATAATCTACCCCGCCCACCGCAAAGGCTTTGACCTTATCTAGTACGTCATTAATCGCGCTAATAAAAATCACCGGAATGTCGCGAGTGCGTTCATCCGCTTTGATTTTTTCGCAAACTTCATACCCATTCATTTCGGGCATCATAATATCCAGCAAAATCAAATCTGGAGGCATACCCTTTGCCGCCGAAAGCGCTAACTCGCCGCTAGGTACGGGGCGGACTTTATAGCCCTTGCCATTCAAAATTCCGGCTAGCAGTCGCAAATTAGCTGGGGTGTCGTCAACTACTAAAATATTACCGCGATCGGTGCTAGCAAGGTCGTTATTCATGTGATATTGCTTGAGATATTAACTTTAAAATTTTGTCGTACTCGAAATTTTCTATACAATTGGCGATCGCACCAGCCGTTACTGCATCCTTTAATCGAATTTGCTCGATCGCGCTATCAATTACATCCATATCTGCATTTAGTATAGCCAGCTTTAAATCTGATACCAGCGACTCAGGCAATCTCACGAAATCAGCCGCAGTCAGTGCGCGATCGCCCTCTTTGATTGCCGATAAATTAGTTTGACCCGGATCTTCATAAATATAGCGCACTCCGATATGTTTTTGCATAGCATCAAAAATATCGGCTTCCCGGAAAGGCTTCCTCATAAAAGCATCGCAACCCGCCGATAAAATAACTGCCCGTTCTTCCTCCAAAACGCTCGCAGTCAGCGCAATAATCGCAGTAGCTTGACCTTTAATAGTACCTTTAATGTATTGCGTAGCTTCGTAGCCGTCCATCACAGGCATTCTCATGTCCATCCAAATTAGATGCGGTTCCCAACTCTCCCAAATCTCAATAGCTTCTTGACCGTTAGTAGCTTCTTTTAGTTCAAAACCCAGAGGATAGAGGATTTTAATTAACAGTAGACGATTGAGCGGTTTATCGTCTACTATCAAAATTCGATAGGTGTGTTGGTTGGGAACTAGGCCAATAACGTTCCGGCTGGGTTTTGGGCTTTCAATATCAGCCGCATCAACCGCAATAACTTGAATGTCAAACTTAAAATTAGTCCCCTTGCCCACAGCAGAAGAGACGCTCATTTTCCCGCCCATTAATTCCACAAATTTGCGGCTGATTGGCAATCCCAAGCCTGTACCTTCTTGCGAATCTTTCCCTGTCTTGGTTTGTACGAAAGGTTCAAAAAGAGCGTCTAATTCATTGGTAGCAATACCGGAACCAGTATCTTCCACTTCAAAATGAAGGAAGAAGGAAGAGGTAGAAGCTGAATCGTCATTTGGCGTGGCAATAATCTGGTTGTTCGAGTGACTGAATTGAGAGCTTTTAAGACCATTAAGTGCTGGAGTTTCTGTATTTAGTGATAGTTCGGGGTGAGCCAACTTTCCCTCTTCTACCTGCTGATTTCGGCCTAATGATTGCTTGCTAACTCTGACGGCTACACCCCCCTCATGGGTAAATTTAAGAGAGTTATTGAGCAGATTAATTAAGATTTGTCGCAACTTTACCTCGTCGGCTTCTACATATTGCGGCACGTCGGGACTGCGGTCAAAAACTAACTGCAACTGCTTGTCATCTGCTTTGAGTTCAAACATATCTTCCAAGTCGTTTAGCAGGCGATAGAGGTCAAATTTTTTGGGATTGAGGGTGGTGCGCCCGGATTCAATTTTAGATAAATCGAGCACGTTATTAATCAGGGTGAGCAGGTGTTCTCCGCTGCTGCTAATTATGCTAATATTTTCTTGATGTTCTGGGCATAGAGTTTGGCTGCGAGTCATCAGTTGGGAAAAGCCGAGAATTGCATTGAGAGGCGATCGCAATTCGTGGCTCATGTTAGCAAGAAAGGTGCTTTTAGCCTGATTCGCTACCTCTGCTTTGTCTTTAGCTACAGCCAATTCTGCCGTCCGTTCTTGCACTCGGTTTTCTAAAGTTTCAAAAGATTGTTGCAGTTGTTGAGCCATGCTGTTAAATGACTTGGCTAATTCCCCCAATTCGTCCGAACGTTCACTTTCTACGGTTGTGTCCCATTCACCTTTAGCAATATTTTTTGCTGCTGCATTTAAGCGCAAAATAGGGTTTGTTACCCACCGCGAAGTCAGAATGCCGATCGCCACAGCTACTCCTAAAGCTGCGAAACAAAGCAAAACCGCTGTGCGGGTATTGGCATCTATTTCTTTGGTGAAATCTGCTTCGGGAACAACTAAGACAATCAGCCAGTCTAAACCTTTGCCGTCTTGGAACGGCAAGACTTTTAAAAATTGTCGCTTGTGATCTATTTCAAAGCTCAATAACTCTGATTTTTTAATTTTGTCTAATTTTTTAAACTTTGCAGTCAAATATTTAGCTGTCGCTTGAGTAAAACGGTTGCTGCTTTCTTCTACTTTAAACAATTGTCTGTCATTACCTTTAGTGCGAAACGGTTTTTCTGTTGTGGAAGTTGCTAACAAAGTACCCTGGCGATCTATAATAAATGTTTGACCGGATTTGCCAACTTTGAGACTGTGGAGAAATCTTCCAAGATGGTCGAGACGCAAGGCAGCAAATAATACTCCCTCTAGCTGATTTTTTTCGCTGTATACTGGTTGGAGAGCGCTGATAATTAAGGTCGGCTCTAGCAAAGAAACATAAACCGAACTCCAAGTAAGTTTACCTGCTTTTACGGCACTTTTATACGCAGTATTTTGCCTATTGTCAAAGTTTTTGACAATGGTGGCAACTGTAGTGCGATCGCCTCGCTCGTTTGTATTGTAAGAATAAAAGTTTAACCCAGTAGATGTTTCTATCACATTAATCATTCGGGAGCCGTTAGACAGTTGTTCACCGGATCTATAATCTCCCTTATTGTTGCCAACGGAGGTAAAATTGATATAGGGATATAATTGTACTTGCCGCAAAAGATATTTCTCCCAAGCTGATAAGTTTTCCATCTTTAACAAGCCGAGCTTGACAGCATCAAGCTTGGTTTGATTGATTTGATGGGGAGTGGTCAGGTAAACTTGCAGGTTTTGCTCGACACGCAAACTCACCTCGCTCATTAACTGACTGGCAAGGTTATTAACTGCTTTTTGTCCGTTTCTAAAAGACAGATATCCTACAAGTCCCACGGCTCCCACGATTTGCAGTACAAATGGAACTATGAGAACAGTTCGCAGCGGTAATTTGTCTAAAAGTTTAGAAACCATAATATTGAGAGGTTTGATGAACTTAGTCTAAAACCGTATTTGCACAACCGGTCTTAATAGCAGCACCATTTATTTACTGGCGCTTAGGTAGGGGGAATTGATGCGGGCTATTTTAGCTGTGGTAGATGCTCGACCCCGATCGAATGTGAACCTAATGTTTACTCGATTAAAATCTATTATTTTACCCATTGTCGTATTATTGTTACCATTTAGGTAAAAGTTGCAGTCTCTGGCTTCGAGAACAGCCTGATATTGGATCGCGCGGGCGAGTTGAACCCGCAGGGGTCAAGCGGTTTGGAGGCTGGTCAGGAAATTTGCGATCGGCACTCGCCATTTTCCGCAAGACGTGTTATACTGTAAACAGTCGAGGGCACGTAGCTCAGTGGATAGAGCATCAGGTTCCGGTCCTGAGGGTCGGGGGTTCAAATCCCTCCGTGCTCATTGAAATTTATTGAATGACTGACTTTGAGACCGAGGACAAATTTTTGTCCTCGGTCTCAATTATTGTGATTTAAGCGTCACTGTCAAAAATCGAATCGCCACTGTACTGGCATATCGCAGACTGATTGCGCCCCTGTTGCTTGGCACGGTATAGTGAACGATCGGCGATCGCAATCAAGTCAGCCGATGATAGTTCCGAAATCGGAATCAAGTTGGCAATACCCATACTAATAGTAACTACATCGCTCACATCAGAGGTTTTGTGAGGAATATGTAAAGCTTTAATAGCAGCGTGAATCCGTTGAGCCACCGAACTCGCTCCTTCAATATCGGTATTAGGCAAAATGATGGCAAATTCTTCTCCGCCGTAACGCGCCACCAAATCTGCCGGACGGTACACTACCTCTTGCACAGTCTGAGCAAGTTTGAACAAACAATCATCCCCCATTTGATGACCGTAGCAATCATTATAACGTTTGAAATAATCCACATCAAACAACAACAGAGAAAGAGGTTTTTGTTCCCGGTATAGCCGCTGCCATTCATGCTCTAAGCGGTCATTAAAACAGCGGCGATTAGCAATTTGAGTTAATCCATCAATATTGACCACTTTTTCTAAGAGGTGAGTAGCGCGGGCTAGTTCTTCGTTAGAGAGTGCAAGTTGTTGATTAATTTCTCTCATTCGCGCTTGGGCCTCCTGCCTTTCTGCCAATTCCTTTTGCAACTTGTGAAAAATATCCGCTTGTTTAATGGCGATCGCTAACTGATTAGCAATCTGTTTAACAAGATCAATTTCAAATTCTTCCCATTGCCGAGGAGCAGAACATTGATGAATACATAACAACCCCCACAAATCTTGTCCATTGAGCAACGGCGCAACTAAATTAGCCCGAACCGGAAATTGTTTCCAAAGAGCGCGGTAACAGTGCTGAAGGTCAATCTTATTGATATCTTGAACTACCTGCATTCTCCCTTCTTGATATGAATCAATCTCTTGTTCACCAGCACACGGGTTGTTAAATTGATTTCTGCTTACCAATTTACATCCTTCGCCTACGGATTCTGAAACAAACTCACCATATCCAAATTTACTCTCAGGAGCAAACTTAAATATGCCGACGCGCTCGGCATCAAGAAACAGGCGAATCTCCTGCGAAGCAATCTCAAAAATTGTAGACAAATCAAGAGATTGACGAATGTGTAGAGTAATTTCTTGAAGTAATATCGCCTTGTCGTACTGTTTCCGCAGAGCTATTTCCGCTTGCTTTTGCGCGAGAATAGCTGCCTCTGCTGCTTTTTTTGCTTTAATAATTTCACCTTCGTACAGGATACGCTGGCGGATACAGAGCAAGATGCAATCGTTGACGAAGCTTCCTCCCTTCTCCCGACGCCTAGCGTTGATCAGCATAGGTATATCACTACCCTGCTTTGACCTTAATGAGAAGTAAATTTCCTCTACTTTACCTTCAAGCTTCAATAGGGGGAAGAAATGGGTTTGAAAAAAAATCCGGCTGGCCATTGGCAGAATAAAGTCCATTCTCCGTTCCCGCAGTTCATCGGTTTCGTATCCGAGTAATTGCAGTAATGTGGCGTTGACCATTAGGATCGTACCATCGTCAGCAAACGAGAGGAATCCACAGGGTGACGTGTTGAGTAGCTCGTCTATCTGGTAGGTCATGTTTGCCATACAAATCAGGTAGTATGAGATGCACTCAAATACTCCTTAATCACGTCGATCGTCTCTTGTGGATGACTCAGGTGCGGGCAATGTCCCGTAGCTTTCATCAGCCGTAGCGTACTTTTAGGCAGGTGGCGGTGGAGATAATGTCCTACCTCGGTGGGAGCTACCATGTCCTCACTACATTGTAATATCAGTGCAGGTACTGGGGCCTTCGGTAAATCACTGCGATTGTCAGAGTAAAAAGTCACCTCGGCAAAGCGACTTGCAACCACCGGATCGGTGGAACAAAAACTTGCCTCCAGTTCCTCACTTAACTCAGGACTCTCGTGATTCTGCATCACCATTGGCGCCATAAAGCTTGCCCAACCAAGGTAATTTTTATCCATGATATCGAGGAGATCCTCAATATCTTTGCGCTCAAACCCTCCGTAATAATTTGGTAAATCATTGATGTAGCAGGGTGAAGGCCCTACGAAAATCAGGCGATTAAAGTAATTAGGAGCTTTTATTGAGGACACAAGGCCGATCATACTGCTGACAGAATGACCGACAAAAATCACATCCGTCAACGCCAATTCTTCACAGATATCGAGGACATCCTGAACATAGCCATTGAGGTCGCTGTACCGTTCGTAACTGTAAGCACTAATATCAGACTGTCCAGAACCTACATAATCAAATAGGATGATTTTGTAGTCCTTCTCGAAGGCCGGTGTTACGAAACGCCACATATTTTGATCGCACCCAAATCCATGAGCAAACATCATCGTCTGGGTGCCTTGTCCAAACACTTTTATATTATTCCGCCGTAAAATTTTTTGAGTCATTTGATCGACACGAGGATTAAATTGATTATAAGACTTTTGCGCGCCTTTATGAGGATTGCTCATCCCAAAGAGTGGTAGACAACAATTCAGGATGTCGGATTAATTGAGTGGCAACCTCAGCACTGACAGGCTGGCCAAACATAATATAACTCTGCCCGATTTCACACGCGATCGCTTGTAACTATTGCAATTGCGCTGGGGTTTCAATTCTTTCGGCAATTGTGCTCACATTTAAGCCATGTGGGATTACAACTATGGGTTGGGCAATTCCGCGAGCGATCGGAGCGCTGCCTAAATTGCGGACAAATGAGCGAGCAATTTTGAGCTACTTCACCGGAAAATTTTTCAGGTTGTTAAAAGCAGCATAGCCAGTCGCAAAATCATCGACATAAATCTCAATATTATGCTCCGATCATTGGCTCAAAAAATTGTAGGTAATGTCAACATTAAGCATTATTGCCGTTCCCGTAATCTGTAGCTATGGATATTTTGGCTTCATATCGCTTCGCTCAACAATGCGATCGCTCTTAGCGATTAAAGTCAGTTGGCTGAGTTGACGTGCCGACAGATTCACCGCGAGATTAGGAAGAATTAGTCCTGCTGCTAGCCACTGCTGATATTGCCAGCAAGGTTGCTCTAAAATCCATTTGCTCTTCGGGCAAAATCAATCCAGTTTTTTCGGGGATGGGAATACATCGATGGCGATGAATCCAACCTAGTTCAGGAGAATATCCCCCTACTATAACTTTAGCACCAGCAAGGCTACCTGTTTGCCAATCGAGCTGAGGTCGATCGTACAGCAAGTATTGGCTTTCCAAGCACAATTCAAGAGATTTGCGATCGCCAGGGTCTTGGATTTGGTCCAAGGTATTGTGGTTGTGTAAAAATTATAGGTATTGGGCCCGAACCCTTAAAGTAATATACGGAAATATCTGCATTCTTGAGCAAGCTATCGAACTTCATTTCATCGTGTGGAGATAGGGATATGCCAATACTGGTGATGAGATGTAAGGAATGATTTTGGAGAAGAAAATTAGCTTTAATATTTTTGTAGAGGTAATCCCCCCGAGTTTCCCTAATCTAGGGGTAGTAGGGATAGGCACGATGCGGCACTAAGCTGCTAGGCCAGAAAGATTTTCTGTTAGATTCGAGAATCGGATAGAGAGAGGATTTTATGATTTTTGAGATATCATTGAAATATACAATTTAGAGGGACAACAGCTTACCCCTAGATTTTTACCAAAACCTATTTAGTGGGATTGCTATAGCAGAAGGCGCTGATGCAGAAGGCAATAAAACCTCCTATTCCAGCAATTAAGAACCTCCAAAACATTGTCGCGGTTGCTATAAATTTTTACAAACTCCTCAAATTAAAAAAGTTGGGTTTCCTAGCTCAACCCAACCTTCTTTTAATAAAGAATGACTGTTAAATCTCAAATATCCTCATCGTCTTGGCCTTGCACACCTTGCAGAATCCGCGATAGCTCACTCTTTTCATTAATCGTAATCCGACTCGGAGAACCGCTGATAATCCGTTCGTAACCACGGAACGAATCTTTAATTTGGGGCCCTCTTTCAGTAATCGTGTATTCCCGGATTCCTTTGTCGTGCCACGAACCGCGCATCTTAAACACATTAATTGCCCGCGACATTTCTCCTCGAATCTCTACATACTGCAGCATGATAATCGTGTCAGTAATCGTAGAAATATGGGAGTCCGTAATAGAATGAGCACCCATAAACTGGTCGCTTGTATTTGTGAAAAACCCGGTTATTTCTTCCTGCTTCGCAAAACCTGTCACTCCGATCACAAATTGCCTGAAAGCATTATTGCTGACACCCCTAGCTAAGGCCGACAGCGAGTCTATAGCAATTCGAGAAGGTTTGAACTCAGCAATTTCTGATTTAATAGTCTGCAAGTGGTCTTCCAAACCTGCGGATTCCGGGTAAGTACACAGCAGCTTCAGCAGTCCTTTCTCTTCCATTTCCTCAAAATCAATGCCCCAAGAATAAGCATTGCGGAACAACTGAGCACGCGACTCTTCATAGGCAAACAGCAGCGCCCGATTGCCGTTCATACAAGCATTCTGCAAGAACTTGCTCACCAACAGCGTTTTGCCGGTTCCCGTTGCACCCGTAGCCAAAATAATTGAGTCTTTGAAGAAACCGCCACCGCACATCTCGTCGAGAGTTTTATCCCCGGAAGAAACCCGCACGTTTGAAGACTTTTGAGTTAATCGCATCGCCCCCAACGGGAAAATATTAATTCCGTCATTAGTCATAGTAAAAGGATATTCGCCCTTCATGTGAGTTGTACCCCGCAACTTCAAAATTTCCATGGTGCGGCGGCGGCGTTCCCCTTCCAAAACGTTGCGAACAATCACCACATTATCCGACACAAACTCTTCCACTCCAAACCGAGCGACGGGGCCGTATTCTTCCACCCGTTCCGTAGTCATAACTGTAGTTGCTCCGACTTGTTTGAGGCGCGCAACTAAGCGAAAAATTTCTCGGCGCACCACCGATGCAGCATCGTACTGCTGAAATACGGCGGTCACGGAATCTATAGAAACCCGCTTGGCTTTGTACTTGCGAATGGCGTACTGGATTCGCTCGATTAAGGCAGATAAATCAAAATTCCCTACGATATCTTGACCTTCCGGGTCCGGGGAAGCGTCCAAAATAAATAGCTTGCCTTCCTCGATTAACTGTGCCAGATCCCAACCGAAACTGCAAGCATTTTTAATAATATCTGCTGGAGATTCTTCAAAAGTTACGAAAACTCCAGCTTCGTCAAAATGGGTAATTCCGTTATAGAGAAATTGTACGGCAAATAAAGTTTTTCCCGTTCCTGACGTGCCGCTGACTAGGGTGGTTCTGCCGAGCGGCATTCCGCCGTGACTGATGTCATCGAAACCCTCAATCATCGTGCGAATTTTTTCAACTCCTGCCGTTCCCAATCCTTCTCGTTGAACCGTTTGACTAATTTCATTCATGTCGATTTTTGTCAACTCTCAGTATTCTTTAGTTGTCACTCATTAACCGCCGATCATGAGTCTTTGTACCCAGCTTTTAGTTTTGGCTCTTGCTCAATAACTAATGACTGCTGACTGCTGACTAATGACCCCCGCCCAAAAACCGATACCGTGCCACGTACTCCTGTCGTGGAAAGATAAAAATTTTAGACTTTTGTTCAACCTCCCAGATTCATCTGTTGAGTAAATCTAAAATATAAAATCGTTCGACTGAGCGCGACTCGACGCTTCGACTGAGCGCTCGCCGAACGTTTCACGCCAAACCGAAGTCTCAAATCTAAAATCGACTGACTCTCACCTGATTATCTTATGAATTCAGGTCTTCTTCGCGAAGTTCTTCATAGAGCAAATCTAATCCTATCAGAACTTTCTCGCGATCGGACAAATCGCCAATAATTTTTCGCACCGGCGGCGGCAGGATTTTGGCCAGCGTTGGGGTTGCCAATATTTTGTCCTCTTCTGCTAGCTGAGGATTTTTGAGAACATCTATGACTTTCAGCGCGTAGACGCCTTGAAATTCTTGTTCTAGGATGTCCTTTAGGGTTTTCAAAGCTCGCACGGAGTTGGGAGTATTCCCCGCAACGTACAGCTTCAGAACGTAGGTTTTCTTCAGAGGACTCATGAACTTTTTTAAATGTTGAGTATTAGTTGCCAGATGTTAGTTGTAGTTGTTATTTGTCTTAAATCCGCTGTTCTTTGTTATTTTATAATAATTTCCGGCTCGCCCTCGCGCGGGCGTTTGTCGGCTCCTTTCTTTTTTGTTAGATTCTACCTTCTACCTTTTCTTTCTTAAATTATGCCGAATCCCTTCTACATTCTACCTTGAGAGGTCTCTTTCGGAATCGATCGCCGATACATCTCGCACATATGAGCGATCGCATCAATCAGAGTCAAGCGGTAATCGAGCAATATTTCCTCGCTGCGCCCTTCTATTTTTAGCTGTTTAGCAAACTCGTCTATCAATTCCATGTGAATTTCTACAATTTGAGTCACGGGAACGTCAGCAAAAAAAGCCAAATTCACAAATTCATCTATTTGATTGTTGACCGCAGTATCTTGAGAAAAATAATTCAAAAGGATGTCGCGATAACTCGACTTGAGTTGCTCCAAAAACTTTTGTTTCTCAGATCCCGGCAGATTTTTCAAAAAAATCTGGGAATTTCTTTTATAATACACACCTAAGTATCCTAATCGCTCCCGTAATTTTTCCGCCAGCCGCCGCTGCTGTCGGCTGAGCAAACTTTGAGCAGTCAATTGGGCTGTCGCATCGACCGTTACGGATTCGTAATTGACAGGAACCGGAGTTGAAAGTTTCAGAAATTGTGCGATCGCCCGATCGATACCCGCAACTATTTCGCTCGATCGAGCGATTGCCAGTTGCACCTCACCAGGGTGATAAAAAAAAGCACAGCTTTCGTCTTGACTCTTGTTGGCGGTACTGGGTGCGGCCTCAAAACCATCTGAATATGGTGCTTCGGGCCTGCCATCTACCTGCGCGTGAGGCGAAAAAATCACAGCAGGCAAAAAGATCGATCGTTCTTGCAGCTTACCCAGAAGCGATCGCAGATCCCCATCCACCTCCAAAACCAAACAATCAAGGTGATAATTGTGCTTGAGGAACCCCAAAAACTCCCCTGCCGACTTAATGTGCGTTAAAGCATAGCGATCGCCCCTCAAAAGCTCGATCGCAGAGGCTGCGATTTCCTCAGAGCGGACAAAAATACCGATAGAAAGTTGAGGAAGCAAAGCTGTAGGTGCACCACCTAAGTTGCCTGAAAGTGCTGGATCGCTCAGAGTTGATATCTCCTTTACAAAAAACTTAACATTTTAACAATCATCTCAATATTTATTTTAACCAATCTTAACCGCAAAATAAGTGATGCGCTTCTAGCAGAGAAAGAATCAAAGTGTACTCCTTGGTTGTTGTGTCAAGCACCCTGAGCGTGATTTCTGCAATTAAGCTTAAGCCTTAAAATAATTGCTAGTCGCCTCAAATCAGGCGTAGGCATCGAACTCCCCGGTCTCGGTGCAGATACCGAGCCTGATAGCGAACTGATATAAAACAAATAAGATACAGAAATTCGCAGCTACATTGAGCATCAAAAATATTACTGCTCTCGCGAGCAGACTCTCAGGTTTGTTATGCCACTCACCACCCCCAGTATCAAAAATTTTATCGAGCCAGTGCCGCTGTGCCTCCAAACGGCTGCGCTAGAATCGCTGCAGTCAATTTTCAGCTCCTGCAACTGCGATCGAGTCGCAGTAGTCAACGAACAGCTACAGCCGCTGGGATTAGTGTACCTCCGCAGCCTTTGGGCTTGGGGAGCCGATCGCACAAACGACGGGCAGCAACCTTTGTCAGAAAGCCCGATCGCGATCGAACCAGTCAGGGCATTACCCGCTGCTATGAGCGTCAGCGAATTCTGGCAGTACCTGCAAACAGATGAACTGAACACCCCAGCCCGGTCAAACCGCCAAACCGCCGGCATTTCATCAAACAACCCGATCGCCCTGACAGATGCCAGCGGTCAATTTTTAGGAATGCTAGACAGCCTGAGCCTGCTGCAATTCGCCGCACTCAACAGCAGCTCGCTCTGCAGCCTCACAGAGCAGGCAACAGCCGTCAAAGAAATCGAATTAAGGCCGGTTTCCGAAGCCATCGCCACGGTTTTAGGCGCTCAAGTGCGCTTTCTAGAAGCAGGATTGAAACCTTCGGAAAACCTGAACTCCTTAGTCCAACTGTTGGAAAAACTGCCCCTGCCCCTGAGATTGCAAACCCCTACCGCACAAATAGTCAGCCAAAACGCAGCGTGGCGGATTTTGCTGGGAGCAGGCCCAGAGCCAGTTCCAGAACCAGCAGCAAATTTGGGTAAACACTCGCCCCGCAAACCAAGCCATTTAACAAGCGAATACAAGAGCGTGCAGTTAGAGGCCATCACCAAAGAGTGCAGGAGCCTAGTAGGAGCAAGTAGATCGGGCGATTCCCTGCGGGATAGCTTCGCTTCACGCGATTCAACCGCAGCCACCAGTTGCCCGCTGCCCCTGTACGCTGCAGCCTCCCCCTCCACCTTAACCGCTCCAGCTTGGTGCCCCACCGCCGGCAAACCAGACACCTATATTTGCGACTGCCCCGTACAAAAAGGTCAAGAACGGATATGGCAATTTGTCAAACAACCGCTCTCAGACCAGCTAATTTTAGTAATGGGACAAGATGTCACCGAAGAACATTTAGTCGCCAAAGAACTAGCAGCGAAAAATGCAGATTTAATCCACCTCAACCGACTAAAAGACGAATTTTTATCCTGCATCAGCCACGAACTAAAAACCCCGCTCACCGCCGTCCTCGGTTTGTCCAGCCTCCTCAAAGATAAATTGATCGGAGAACTAAACGACCGCCAAACACGCTACGCCAAACTAATCCATAAAAGCGGGCGGCATTTGATGACAATTGTTAACGACATTTTAGACTTGACCCGGATGGAAACCGGGCAGCTAGAACTAATTCCCGAACCTGTCGAAATAGCATCAACCTGCCAAAGAGCCTTTGAACAAGCAAAACAACTGCAACAGCAAGAAGAAAAAAACCCTCCCGGCGCGAGCAAAACGGACGGTACAGCAAACGCAGAACCCTCCGCCCAAATAGAATTTACACTCGAAATAGAACCGGGACTGAGCCACTTAATTGCCGACGAACTGCGGCTGCGGCAAATGCTGGTTAACCTGCTTTCCAACGCCCTAAAATTCACCGAAATCGGCGGCAAAATCGGATTGAAAGTAAATGTTTGGGAAGGCTGGATCGCATTCACTGTTTGGGACACTGGCATCGGCATCCCGGCAGACAAACAGCACCTGATCTTTCAGAAATTCCAACAGCTAGAAAGCCCCCTCACCAGGCGCTTTCAAGGAACCGGACTGGGACTGGTACTGACTCAACGGCTAGCTCGGCTGCACGGCGGGGACGTTTCGTTTATTTCCTCAGAAAACCAAGGCTCTCAATTTACCCTGCTGCTGCCACCAAATCCTCCGGGAAACAGCAGCGAAGAAGTCCCGGCACAGGAAACCGCTGAGGAAGAATTATTACAACCCCAATATCCGACTCTGACCGCCAATTCTCGCTCTCGTTTAGTATTAATAGTCGAAGCAGTTCCCAAATATATCGAAGATTTAACCAACCTCATCTCAGGTTTGGGCTACCAAGTAATAGTCGCCCGTTCCGGCACCGAAGCGCTGGAAAAAGCTCGCAGGTTCAGTCCCGAAGCGATTTTCCTCAACCCGCTGCTGCCGCTGCTGTCGGGTTGGGACGTGCTGACGCTGCTCAAGAGTGACCCGGATACCCGATCGATTCCGGCGATCGTCACGGCCACCAGAGGGGAAAAAGAACGCGCCAGTGTCAACAGAGCAGAAGGCTTTTTGAGCTTGCCGGTGGAAGAACCGGCTTTGCGGCGGCTGCTGACAGACTTGATCGGCCACAGTAATGCTAGTACAGGCAAAGTGAAGAGTTCTTTAACCGTGTTGTGGCTCAGCCCGCAAAACAGTTCCTTTCAAGGTTCCGCTTTACTGCTCAACCCCAACTACTGCCGGGTTTTAGAAGCAGACGACCTCGGCCAAGCAGAACTCGTGGCCAGAATTTGGCGGCCCGACGCGATCGTCTTGGACGGTACAAGTGAACTGCAAAACCCATTAGCTTTTATCGAACAGTTAAGCCGGTCTCGAAATTTGGGTTCTCTCCCCTTGGTGACTTTAGACCCTCCAACTACGCAACTAGCAAATCAAGTCAAAGGATTGTCGGTATTTCCCTGTTTAGCCACTAGCAGTCCCGACGACAGTGAAACTTCACCTACCGGGTTGGTACCAAGTGCTTTGTGGCAAGTGATTCAAGTTGCTGCTGGCATGAGTTGGAAGCCCAGCATTTTATTTGCCGACATTTCGACTTTACCCGATTTGCACCGAACTTCTGGGGGGAACCCGACGGAAGAATTGGAACATTGCGATCGATCGACAAATGCCGAGATTCCCCTCCCCAATTCCCAGTTTTCTACTCCTAACTTTCAAGCTTTGATTCAGTACATCCACACCGCAGGATTTCGAGGGTCGATCGCTTCCTGCTGGACAGAAGTTTTGCAGCAGTTGCAATATCAAAGCGTTGACTTAGTTTTGCTGTGTTTGCGAGATGCCCCCTCAGAATCCCCCGCTATGTTGCAGGCGCTATCGAACTTGCGCCAAATGGCAGTAAAACTGCCAATTTTAGTCTGGGATTATCGCTCTACAGTAAATTCGGAATCCGAGGCGATCGACTTTCTACTGCAAGAAGTATCTGCCAAAATTTTGCCTTCTTCCTTATCGGCAGCACAATTATTAGACAAAATTCAACAGACTTTATTAACTCACTCAAGTTCCTGAAAATGAAGAATTTACCAGGTTGGTAGTGAGGAATTCACTCCTCTCTAAACCTGTAAAGACTAACTATTATTTCTGAGTGAGAACCGAGTTGGGGAATTCTTTAACGGAAAACCGCGAAGCGTTATTTATTAACTCATTCAAGTTTCTAATAACTCATGATTTTGCCTATTTGTAATGAGGTTCTCAGTCGTCTATAAAACAGTGAAGAAAAACGGCGACCCTGAGTGTAAACATAATTTGAGAAATATTTAAATGAAAACCCCGAAGTGTAGCGAGTTAAGAAGCAATATCAAAACTCAAAAATATGAGTTATTATAGGCGATCGAGAAACCCTTATATTTTTTTCTGGGGCTGTACAGTGCCTAATCGCATTCCTTTAATATCTCTGCTACTCGCACTCGGTTTGGGGGCAATGCCCGAGCCTGCTGTTGCACAGGCACTCCTGCCTTACACCCTGCAAATCGACTCGGCCCAACTCGAACAAACGGCCTTGAGCCTTGCAGAAGAAGCCGTCCAGCTAGCCAGACTCCAGCAGTACCAACTCGCCGTCCCCAGAGCCGAACTCGCCACACAGTTAGCTCCCAAGAATGCTCAAACTTGGACTTTGTTAGGCAGCTTGTACCTTCAAGTCGAGCAGTTTGACAAAGGCATTGAAGCTTTGGGGCAAGCTCAATCTCTGTCGCCAGAAAATCCCTCAATTAAATTTGTCTTGGGAGAAGCTCACTTTCGGAAAGCGAACTACGAGAAAGCAGCCGAATATTTGCAAGCAGGGTTAAAGTTAAAACCAGATACTCCAGGTGCATTATTCGATTTAGGCAATGCTTTTTATAAGCTGAAGCGGTTCGATCAGGCGATCGCCCAATACGAAAAAGCCTTTGCTTTAGAAAAAAACCTGTGGCCTGCTATTAACAATATCGGATTAGTCAAATACGAAATGGGAGATGTTGATAGCGCCATCAAACGCTGGGAACAGGCGATCGCGATCGACGACAAAGCAGCAGAAGCAATGCTAGCTCTAGCAGTAGCACTCTACGGCAAAGGCGACAAAGCAAAAGGCTTAGCGATGGGAGAAGCAGCTCTGAAACTCGACAAACGCTATGCTACCGTAGAATATCTCAAAGAAAACCTCTGGGGCGATCGTTTAATCGCAGATACCCAAAAGTTGCTAGCCACTCCTGAAATGAAAGCAGCACTGGCTAAAATTCAAGACACCCCACCCCCTCCCCAAGTGTCGCCTTAATTGTAGTTAAGTTGGTAGTGAGGACTGAAGTCCTCAAAGCCTTTTTTAACTGATAACCAACTATCTTATTCAGGACTAAAACCAAAAAATAGTTGAATACGTTATGGGTAGGGGTAAGGTGCGCGCACAGCGCACCCTACAGATAGAGTTGGTGCGTAAGTTCTATTATTGCCACGAAGCAGTTGCTGCCTTCAATTCTCCAATCTAAAATCTAAAATCTAAAATCTAAAATCGCATGACCCCCCTAAGCTGGACAGAATTAGAAGCCCTCACAGACTTTGAAGTCGATCGCGTCAACGGGCCAACCAACGCCCAATCCCGCTTGCGCCTCTTCGGCAAAACCGAATCGGATGTGCGAGTCACCCTGTACCGCGATAACCATGCTTGGTGTCCCTACTGCCAAAAAATCTGGCTGTGGCTGGAAGAAAAACAAATCCCCTACCGTATTGACAAAGTTACTATGTTCTGCTATGGGGAAAAGGAAAGCTGGTACAAGCGTAAGGTGCCATCGGGAATGCTACCGGCGATCGAACTAGACGGCCGCATCATCACCGAAAGCGATGATATCTTAATCGCCCTCGAACGAGTCTATGGCCCCTTGGGTTTGGGCATGGAAAACCCCGCAGTAATACCCCTGCGGCGGTTAGAGCGACTCCTATTTAGAGCCTGGTGCTCTTGGCTGTGCTACCCAGCAAGTTCAGCCAAAGTAGAACTACACAACCGCAACCAATTTATCAGCGTCGTCACCCAGGTAGAAAAGGCCCTAGCTAGCACTCCGGGGCCTTATTTCCTCGATGAATTTGGCACTGCGGATGTGATCTTTACGCCCTACGTGGAACGGATGAATGCCAGTCTTTACTACTACAAAGGCTACTCGATGCGGGAAGAAAACCCGCGCTTTGCTGACTGGTTTGCGGCGATGGAAACCCGCCCTACCTATCGCGGTACTCAGAGCGATTTTCACACCCACGTCCACGATTTACCGCCTCAGATGGGCGGGTGTTATGAAAACGGCGAACCTCAGATGCTACTCAATAAAGCCCGCGTGGATAATGGGCCTTGGGCTGGACTCCCGGATGTGATGTATGCAGAACCGGAAACCTCCCGCGCTGAAGCACTTCATCGCGTCATTAAGCACCAGCGCAACATCGTTCGAGTCAATCCTGCTGATGACAAGTTATTCGATGAGGCTTTGCGTTGTGCTTTAACTTTGATGATGACTGGCGAAGTTTGTAAGCCGCCGGCTGGTTCTGATGCGGCTTTGCGGTATTTGCGCGATCGGGTGAATGTGCCCCGCGATATGTCCATCTACGCCGCCAAGCGATTGAGGGAAGCGCTGGAGGAAACGGCGGCTTTGGTGGGTGATGGCCAAGGTTCTCCGATTCTGCTGAAGCATCGGCGAGATCAAGATCCGGCTAATTTTGTGTAGAATTCTGGGCATATCGGAATCAGACGGAATCGGCGTTGCTGCTGCTCTACTTCATCAGCTTGCTATCTGCTTGATCGATGAAACTAAAGGTTGATGTGATTTTTAATCCGGTTCTGTTGGAATAGGAAGATACTGGGCTGGTGGAGTTGGCGATCGCACTTGAAGATGAGGTTGTCTATATTTTTAATGCTCGTCAACAGAGATGGAATACTCACTTTTTTTGGAATGGTGTCGAAGCGATTGGGTTAACGGCGGTCGAGCAACGGTGCAAGCCCTTGATTTGAATCAGTCAACTATGTTGGCAATGCGGGCAGAAAAGGAATTACAGGGTCGTCATCCTCCCCCGGAAGATATCAATCCCGTAGATACTGATTTGTAGGTAATTCTTTTGACTCTAGAGATATCCCCTATGACTGTATTTTTGCCTAGTCTTGCTGATTCTGTGATTCAAGGACTACACCAACCCGGACAAAAGGAATTGCTGGATCTAGTGTGAATTTCAAATTTGGCAACCGGAGGGCGGTTTGCCGGAGACGAAGGCGGGGTTATACGAGTTTGTGGATTCGGTGTATCGCTGGAAGGCGAATGAAGAGATTTTAAACTAAACCTTATTTGCTTAAAAAATACTATACAATTATAAAAATATTGACTTATGGAGAGCAGAAATATGAGCATTGTTCCACGCGGAATGACAGTCACTGAGGCTTATCGGCTCTATCGGTCAGGTAACTTGTTAGTAAACAGAAAATATCAAAGAAAATTAATTTGGTCGGTTGACGAAAAAGAAAAACTGATTGGAAGCCTTTTAAATGGATATCCAATTCCTTTAATTTTACTAGCAGAACGTCCTCAAGTTCATGGAAGTGGAAAGTATGAGATTATAGATGGTATGCAGCGACTTAATGCTATTTGTGGTTTCATTGAAAATTTATTTTCATTTAACGGAAGCTATTTTGATCTTAACGAGTTCTCCTATGCCAAACAATTAGCTGAGGAAAAAAGATTTGAATTTGAAGAAAATTCTGATAAGTTAGATAGAAAAGAATGTGCAGATATTTTAGATTATCAGCTTGCAGTAACCATTTACACTGCAATGGATGAAAGTGATATAACAGAGGTTTTTGGAAGAATAAATTCCGGTGGTAAGCATTTAAGCAATCAAGAAAGACGGCAAGCAGGTGTAACAACATCATTTGCAGAAGTGGTTCGTACAATTGCTATGAAGTTGCGGGGGGATGATAGTCAGAAAACGCTTCACTTATTTGATATGCCCCAGATTAGTATTGATTCTAAACGGAATAATCAAGGTTATGGGATTCAAGCAGAAGAGACTTTATGGTGCAAGCAAGGAATCCTTAGTATAGCTGAACTGCGTGATAGTAAAGATGAAGATATGATAGTAGATATTGCCGCATCAATATTACTTGATGAACCCCTACCAAGAAGCAAAGAGCGGCTAGATAGTCTGTATGATGAAGAGAGCAATGACTTTCATTCAATAGAAAAGAATCTTGCCAGGTACGGAGCAAATAAACTAGAAGAAGACATTGTAAAAACCTTCTCCGTTTTTGGAGAAACTCTTGAGACATATAGTTCGGATAATAAGTGCTTACAAAATCTCGTAAATCGAGGCATTCATAATCCAATACCGCAGGCATTCTATACAATATTTATGGCTTTTTTTGAATTAGTAATTGAATCAGAGCTTCTACCTGCTGACCCTCAAAAAATTATGGAATCCCTCAGAAATCTTCAGAAGAAGTTAGATCTAAGCAATCGCTTCGCAGCGACAAAAGATCGCATAAATAATATCAATCAAACGAAAGGACTGATCCAAAGTTACTTCGTGAAGAAAGATAAATCAGCTCTGGGAGACGGTGCTGAGTTGATTCAAATATTCAGAAATTCTTTAAGTCGTTCTCGTATAGAAACTGCAAAGTACGAGTGCAAGCAAGGTTTGCTTGATCTGTCACAAAATAGAAACCTAAATAATGATTTGCTCCAGAGACTTGTGGAAACAATGTGCGGAATTGCCAACTGCGATCCAAACACTGATGGATATATATTCCTTGGAGTGGTCGATAAAAAGCAAGACGCAGAAAGAATTAAAAATTTAGATGGGATTAATCCTATTGAAATCAATGATAGATACGTTGTAGGAATTGATAGAGAAGCTAAGGTTTTAGGTAAAAAATTAGAGGATTATGTTGGCATATTAATTAATGCCATAAAAATATCTGATTTGACTAATCCCTTAAAGAGTCAGATTCTGATGAAAATTGATACTATAAATTACAAGGGACATTCTGTGATTAGAATTAATGTTCCACCTCAAAAACAGGTTTCGTTTGTAGGTGAAAAAGCTTTTATGAGAGAGGACTCTTCAACTGTAGAAGCTAAAGGACCAAAACTAATGGCTGTTTTTCAACTTTTCCAAAAGTAGTTTACGAAGATGGGGCATGAGATGGTAGCAGCAAATTCGATAACCGCGATCGCCCCGCCGCCGACATCTACCTGCAACTCGTCAACAAACACCACTCCCCCAAATTCACAGAAGGCAAAAATGGCGCAACCACAGGCGGATTGCCCCTACCGACCTCAAAATCTACTGGCAATTCCTCGACGGGGAGAAATACCCCATCCTCATTTTCTACGAAGACGCGATCGCCGCTACCCAAGGTTTTAGCCAAACTTTTCTGGATGCCCTCACACGCTTTGACGCTACAATCTGCCTCATCACCGACTCATCCCCTCCCATTATTCCCACTTTCTCAACTCAACACCCCCACCCGATCCAATCTATACTTACCTGGCTGCAACGCACCCTATTACAAAACTAGCCGATAAAAGTTAGCCTTCAGATTTTATATTACTCCCAGTAATTTTCCCAATCATCCTTAAAAGCTTGCTGCAATCTCTGCATATACGCATCAGTCTTAATCTTCACCATCCACAGATTATTAGCATTGTGGCTTCCCTTGCACACAACACCTTCATCCACACCGTATTTCCCCTTGCGAAGATCATCCATAAACTTGCCCGTCAGTTTGCCGCGATAAATCACTCGCGCAATATTTAATTTACCAAAATCCTGAATAAACCGATCGGGAACAACCATACCGCCCTCAGTTTCCACATCAAAAAGAACCAGTTGTTTGCGATCGTCCTTTTTGTGCTTTCCCGCAAACGAGTTAGCACCAAAAAACTCTGTAAACACAGTAATTTCCGGGCAGTGATACTGTTCGTTCTCTCGAAATATAGACTCTAAGGGACTAGCAAAGTCTCTTTTAAATATTTCCGGTGCTTCTTCTAAACCTGGATGTGCAGCATTAAATTCTGCAATTCCCATCTCATCCAAATCAAATCTACTGCGGCGCGTACCAAAAGCATACCAACCAAGTTCAATTTCCCAAACCCAATGCAAATTAGTGCCATCGTACTTCTCAAAAGCTACACATTGTTCGTTAGGGCAATTTTTACTATCTGGAATTTTGGGATAGGCAAGAAGCATGATATCGATTCCGGTTGCACCGGAATGCTTGTTGACTGTTGACTGTTGACTGTTGACTCGGGGTCCAAAAACCGAACTCCTGGAGTATTGCTATCTATATATTTGAAGGGGTAAAAAGTTAAGCTGAAAAACTTAACTTTTTACTGATTGATATTCAAGTAGCCTCAACGAACACACCGCTGCGAGCAAACTCCTCTTCTTCAGGAGTGAATACAGGAGGTTCATCCACAAGGTCAGGGTCAAAGTAGTATGTCTCTTGTAGGAATTGTCCCGTGACGATCGCCTCGTCCAACTCCTGGATGTAATCTTGGGCAACTAAGCATACCTCCTTGATGCCTTCCTCATCCCTCTTATCCAACAGCTTATGCAATATTGCTCTCACCCCTGTCAGTCGTGCTGCGGGCTTCAGGATACCGTAGAGGCGGTACATCCGATCGGTGGCAATGCTGATTTGTTTGAGGGCTTTGGCTCGTGCTAGCTCAGACTCAATGCTGGGCCAATAACGGGTGGTGTACAATGCTTCCTCATCCTTTTGATACCACTCTTCCGATCGCGCAATTGATGAGGATACAGTGTTGTGCAACTTCCAGAAGAATAAGCGCAGAGAAGGGCCATCTACTACGGTGGACAGCTTTGCCTCCATTGATACCTCAAAGCTATTGAGACGCGGGTCGCGCCCCAGCACGAGGTACTCCACAGGGTAAATTTCCACCTCCTTATTCTGCACAACGTAGGCGTTGAGGTGGTGGCGGCAGTAGGGGCAGGGATACATACTGGCAAACAGGTTGAAGAAGTGCTTGAAGATGGTCACCAGAGTTTTTTGCTGTTCTGGGGTCTTGGTAGAGACTATCTCAGCCGTAGTGTGCAAGAAACGCCACACCGCAGGGCCAATATAGTAAGGGAAGCTGACCCGCATTTGTGAATTCTTTACTTCAGTGCGATCGATATACACATCGATGAACGCCACATATTGCGAGAGTTCGCCAGACTCCCGCCCAGACTCTAAGCGTTCGCGCCGTTTCTGTATCCCATTGAGGTAGTGGTGCGTCAAGCGCCATGCCTGTTGAAGCATCAGCTTCTGTTTTGGAGCGCATTTGGGAAAGCCTTCTGCAACATCCGCCCCATAACGCCCAAATTCCCCTGACGTTTTAGTCGCTTCGTACCACTCGTTTAAAGCTGCTTCGTCAGGCACCGTGTTGAAGGGAATGTCTGCTGCGGTAATGACGCTGAAGGCAGCCAGCAACTTCGGCATAAAGTCTTCATACCAATATGCTACTGGCATCATCGCACCATCTATTTCCTCTGATGCCTCCGAGAGGATGACGCGGTTCCACTTCTTCAGGTACTCT
This sequence comes from Microcoleus sp. B3-A4, assembly GCF_036705385.1. NCBI lineage: Bacteria > Bacillati > Cyanobacteriota > Cyanophyceae > Oscillatoriales > Microcoleaceae > Microcoleus > Microcoleus sp. B3-A4. Next base: position 53,184 of record NZ_JAUBUI010000039.1, read on the forward strand.
TTGGGATCTCCCTCGGATTTGGCTGGTGGCGCTGCCATGCTCTCACTCAGCTCGATGTTTCGCAGTCGGTTGAGTTCGTTGATGGCAAGCACACCCTCGGCAATGTCACGCAAGTTGAGACTATCCTTTTTGATGGTCATTGCCAACTCGACTGCGGCCCCAAACTTCTCCTTGGCGGTGGCCGACTTATCCCGCGCCTGCAACATGGCTTGTTCTTGGGCCAACATTTCAGGAGTTTTTTCTATGGTTTTCCAGTTCTTGATGCGATTCTCTAGTCGGGCATATTCATCTTCGAGCGATTTAACTACAGCATCCAGTAGAGGGTTGCACGCCGACTCTACTACACCCAATCCTTTATAAAGGGCGATCGTACTCCTGACAAATCGCACAAAATCAGCAATTTTGTATGGCAAGTCTCTCACGCACAGGTGAGTCTCGTGGTTGGCGCAGAAACTCTCGCGGAAGCTGCGGTAGGCTGCTCCCTGGATCAGACGAAACAAACCAATCTGCATCTCCAAGCGGGACGTACCGCGCTTCTTCTCAGCTTGTGGGTGTTGGGCGAGTAGTTCTTTTAGCCGCGCTATTTCTCGATTGCAACCGGTGGGTGGTTCTTGTAGATCTTCTAGATTAGGTTCAATAGTGGGAGAAGCTGTCTCGTTGACAGGAGTGGCTATACTTTCGAGCGCAGCGGCTGTACTATCTGAAATCTCGGTTGTTTGTGTACTGACAACCGGAATCGGCGAGTCTCGATCTCCTGTTGCGATCTCTGGCCCATCGGGTATTAGCATGCAGAATTCCTCAAAGTCAATTAAGGCATTGCCGTCATGGTCTGCCTCTTCGATGATCTCATCGAGCTCTGGTTCTGTCAGCCCAAACGGGCTCATCACATCCTGCATCTCGTTTTTAGTGATTTGACCGCTACCGTTTTCATCAAATACACTAAATGACATTTTGAGACGACTCTGGCGATCGCCTTGCTGGGACATCATCAGGATTTTGAATTCCTCAAAATCGATACTGCCAGACTTGTCTACGTCCACTTCTTCGATCATGTCGCGCAGCTCGGTTTCATTAGGACTCTGGCCTAGCGATCGCATCACTTGACCGAGTTCTTCTGATGAAATAGCACCGCTCCCGTCCGCGTCCAATACTTTGAACACTTCCCATAACTTTGCCACCTCTTCTTCAGTCATGGTTTTTTTTTCAAACTCCACAGAGGTCATACTAAATTCTCCCTAATTTTTTTTATTTTATGTCTATTAATTATGGCCAATATAACTAGGTAAGCACCAAAAAACAATAATATTTTCTAAGCTTTTGTAGGGGCTTGTTTAGCCTAGGATCTATACTAAGAGAGATGTTATTTGTGCAACACCAGGTCTACCATGTATTTTTTACTTTAATCCACTTACTTTAATTGCGGATGAATTACGCAACTGTTACAAATGATACTATAACTCAGCATAGTTGCCAGCGTTATCGCAATGATTGGGCGTTTTTGTTGGTAAACTAAATAGTTAGAAAGCCATCAGGATTTAAGTGGAGCAAGAGTTGTGGCTCTTGACATTTGACAGCTTAAAGTAAGTTGATAAACAGAAAATTGCCCTAATATCTCGAAGATAGATAGGGTAGCCACTTGGCTCAACTTTGTAATTCTGATGAAGCGCGGATTTGAGCGGATTTGAGCTGAAGCGGTTATAGTACGATCGCATAGACTCAAGGGCGAGATCCTTTTGCATCAGGATTGAAGTTAAAAGTAGACGTAATATTCGGTCATAGTTGAGTGAATTTAAATCATCTATGATAGCAATCCTATTTCATTTGTGAACAATTTTTCTGCCCAGTACGCGATCGAGTCGAGGAGGGGGTTTTAACGATTTCCCCCCTTCCCCTTCTAGTTAAAAATCTCTCAGTTGAGCAGTTTGAACCGGAACTTCTTTAATCTGGGCACCGCGGCGCACCTTCAGTTGCAGAATTTGACCGATTTTGCTGTTTTCCACCAAATTTTGCAACTGTTCGGGTTCAGTGACTGCCTCACCGTCAATTTGAACGATGACATCCCCCTTGCGAACCCCTGCTGCCTCAGCAGGCGTATTTGGCACAACTCGCATCACTAACACCCCTTTGACTTCGGGCACAATTAAAGGAGCATTGGGGTCAGAATTATTCTCTCTGGCCATTTCAGGAGTCAAAGCAATCATCTGAATCCCCAAAAACGGATGGCTGACTTGTTCTCCCTTGGCTAACTGCGCGTAGATTGCCTTGGCTTTGTCGATCGGAATCGCAAACCCAATACCCATTGCGTCGGCTCGAATCGCCGTGTTGATGCCAATCACTTCTCCTCTGCTGTTTAACAGCGGGCCGCCGGAATTGCCGGGATTGATGGCGGCGTCGGTTTGAATGAAATCGAGCCGCTTGTCGGGAATGCCGACGGCTGCACTGGAGCGTTTGAGGGTGCTGATAATGCCCAAGGTGACGGTGTTGTCAAATCCCAGGGGGTTGCCCACGGCGATCGCCCAATCTCCCACTTTCACCGCGTTGGAATCTCCCAAGGTGGCCGTCGGCAGGTTTAATTGCTTGGTATTAATTTTGACAACAGCCAAATCTGTTACTTCGTCAGTACCTTGCACTTCTCCTGGAAATGTCCTGCCGTCGTTTAAGGTGACAGTCACTCGATCGGCTTTGTCAACTACGTGAGCGTTGGTTAAAACAATCCCGCTTTTGTCAATGATGAAGCCGGAACCTTGACCGCGCAACCGTTCTTGTCTGGGGGTCATGCTGCGTAAATCTTCTCCCAAAAATCTGCGGAAGAAGGGGTCTTCCATTAAAGGGTCGATATTGCGGCTGACAGTGCGCTCGGTATCAATGCGGACAACTGCCGGCCCGACTCGATCGACTGCAGCCGTCACAAAACTGGCCGTATCCGCCGGGAGTTCCCCGCCCCGCAGCGCTAACAGTTGCGGATTCGGGGGGGTGGCGGGGGAACTCTGGAACTGTAAGTTGGGCGGATTTGTGCCATCAGCGGCGGCAGCGGGTGCAGCATTGATACCGAACGCACTCAGGGCGATCGTCATTCCTAAAATTAGGGCGAACCAACGAGCACCGATTCGAGGTGTGGGGCGAAAAAACTTAAATAGTCGCATAGCGTCAATCTTTGTTAGTCTGGGTTAGTCTGGTAAACGTGTGCGATCGTGCGGACTCAATAATCTGCCACTATGAAGATCCTAAATATATTTTGACAGTTACAATACATGAGTCAGGAACCCGCACCAACTCAACATATTCAGAATTCTAACTTTTAAAAATTCCCTCGTAACCCCAATGATTCTATCTGATACTTCTACTGACAAATCCTTGCCCTCAAATTCCCACCACCATCACGACGATAAATCAGTCCACCCTCACCATCACGATGAAGAATCGATGCGGCGGCTGGTAAATCGCTTGTCTCGGATTGAAGGGCACGTCCGCGGCATTAAAACAATGGTCCAAGAAAACCGTCCCTGTCCCGAAGTTCTCGTGCAAGTTGCAGCAGTTCGAGGCGCGCTCGATCGCGTGGCGAGAATCATTCTTGATGAACATTTAACTGAGTGCATTGCCAGAGCCGCTAAAGAAGGCAATATCGATACGGAAATCGAAGAGTTGAAAGCAGCTTTGGATCGGTTTTTGCCTTAGCCGCTGCCAATTTTTACGGCTCTCCTGAACTTATGGTTATAAGTTTATCTAATCAGACCAGCAAGCTAATACGCGATTCCTAAAATTATTAAAA